>JANMAD010000065.1:0-3298 GCA_031359515.1 Acidobacteriota bacterium
AACCCGCGCGCCGGTTCGATTGACACACCGCTGCACACGCTCGTCCCTTACCAGCACGTTGATCACCTGCACCCGAACGCGGTCATTGCGCTTGCGGCCTCGGTCAATCAGGCGAAACTCTGCAAGGAAGTTTACGGCGACGAAGTTATCTACGTCCCGTGGCAGCGGCCCGGCTTCGACATCGGCTTGCAGATCGAGCAACTGATTAAAGAGAATCCGCAAGCGAGAGGCATCCTGCTCGGCCATCACGGGATGAGTTCGTGGAACAACGACGACAAGACCTGCTACGAGACGGCGCTGGAGATCATTGATCGCGCCGCCGCCTACATCAAGGCGCACGACCGTGGCGCGCAGACCTTCTGCGGGCAAAAGCATCAGCCGTTGGCGGAGGCCGACAGAAAACGGATCATCGCAGCGGTCATCCCCTTTCTGCGTGGGCAAGTCTCAGTGTACAAACGTTTCGTCGGGACGGTACAGGACGACGAGCGCATGCTCCGCTTCGTCAACAGCACAGACGGCCCGCGCCTCGCGGCGCTTGGCACATCGTGTCCCGATCACTTCCTGCGCACCAAGATTAAACCGCTCTTCGTGGACTGGGACCCGGCGAGCGGCGACATCGCCGCGCTCAAGCAAGCCATCGTGGACGGGTTGGTGCAGTACCGCAAGGACTATGAAACCTACTACAACAAATGTAAGCGGCCTGACTCGCCCGCGATGCGCGATCCGAATCCCACGGTCGTGCTGATCCCCGGTCTCGGCATGATCGCGTGGGGCAAGAACAAGAGCGAGTCGCGCGTGACCGCCGAGTTCTACAACTGCGCCATCGAGGTGATGCGCGGGGCGGAAGCGATAGACGAGTACGAGGCGATGGATCAGCAGGAGGCGTTCGACATCGAGTATTGGCTGCTCGAAGAGGCGAAACTCCGACGCATGCCGCCCGAAAAAGAACTCGACCGGCAGATCATTGTTATCATCGGCGCGGGCGCAGGGATCGGGAAAGAGACCGCCCACCGGTTGGTAAAAGAGGGCGCGCACATCGTCTGCGTCGATCTGAACGAAGCGGCGGCAAAAGAAACGGCGCAGGAGATCGTGGCCAAGTATGGCCCCGGCATCGGCGTCGGCGGCACAGGGATTAGCGACTGCGGCCCCGCCATCGGTCTCGCGTGCGACATCACCAACCGCGAGAGTGTCGCGCGCATGTTTGAAGACGTGATGTTGGCTTACGGTGGCATTGACGCGGTGGTCGTCACGGCCGGCATCTTCGTCCCGCCCGACAAGACAGGCCACGTCGAAGACCGGCAGTGGGCGCTCACCTACGCCATCAACGTCACCGGCCCTTACATCGTCGCCGACGAAGCCTACAAGATTTTCAAGCAACAGGGCCTGCCCGCCAACCTCGTGCTCACGACGAGCGCCAACGCGGTCGTGGCGAAGAAGGGCAGTCTCGCCTACGACACGAGCAAGGCGGCGGCGAACCATCTGGCGCGCGAGTTGGCTATCGAGTTAGCGCCGCTCGTCCGCGTCAACGCTGTCGCGCCGGCCACGGTCGTCAAAGGCAGCACGATGTTCCCGCGCGACCGCGTGATCGCCAGTTTGACGAAGTATGAGATACCATTCAAGGACGACGAAGAGACGGAGGCGCTGCGCGACAAGCTGGCGCAGTTCTACGCCAAACGCTCGCTCACGCAGACGCCTATCGAGCCGGAAGATCAAGCCGAAGCGATCTTCCTGTTGCTCTCACGCCGTCTGTCTAAAACCACGGGGCACGTCATCCCTGTGGATGGCGGGTTGCAGGATGGGTTTATGCGGTAGGGGCGCACCTGCGTGTACGCCCTGATTGATTGGCTGCGTGTGCGCCTGATTAATTGGCGTTGCGTGTGCGCCCTGAAGCGGCGTGATTGCGGGGCCGGGGCAGACACGTAGGTCTGCCCCTACGCTGAAAATCCCCGACGTGGAGGAATCTATACCATGCCAGAACACTTTGAGATCGACGACGCGCTGATCGCCGAGCAGAACCGCAAAGCGAAGCCGCCGGTCGCAGAAGATTACGAGCATCTCGCCAAGCAGTTGCGGCGCAGAAATGTGGACATCGAAGACCTCACGGCCAAAGCCGAGGCGTTCCGCGTGGCCGTCCCGTCATGGGGCGTCGGGACGGGTGGGACGCGCTTCGCGCGCTTTCCCGGCACGGGCGAGCCGCGCGGCATCTACGAGAAGTTGGAGGACTGCGCCACCATCTGCAAACTCGTCCGCACGACACCCGGCGTCTCGCTGCACATCCCTTGGGACAAGCCCGACAGCGCGACCGAGTTGCTTGCGTTCGCGCGTGCGCGTGGCTTGCATTTCGACGCGATGAACTCCAACACGTTCCAAGATCAGCCCGGCCAAAAGTATTCATACAAGTTCGGGAGTCTAACGCACCCCGACCCGGCCGTGCGCCAACAGGCCGTCGCGCACAACATCGAGTGCATTGAGCTGGGCCGGCAACTCGGCTCGAAGGCGCACACGGTCTGGATCGGCGACGGCGGGAATTTCGCGGGGCAGCAGCACTTCCGCCGCGCGCTCGCACGCTACCTCGACAGCATGCGTGAGATTTACGCCGCCGTGCCGGACGACTGGCGTTTGTTCATCGAGCATAAGTTCTATGAACCGGCCTTCTATTCGACGGTCATCAACGATTGGGGCATCAGCTACTACTGCGCGCGTGAGTTGGGGCCGAAGGCTTACAGTCTCGTCGATCTCGGCCATCACGCACCCAACGTCAACATTGAGATGATCGTCGCGCGCCTGATTCAGTTCGGCAAACTCGCGGGCTTCCACTTCAACGACTCGAAGTACGGCGACGACGATCTGGACGCCGGCTCGATCAAGCCGTTCCAACTCTTCCTGATCTTCAACGAACTGGTGGACGCCGAACTCGAAGGCGTGCCGGACTTCGCGCCCGCCTACATGCTCGACCAATCGCACAACATCACCGACCCAATTGAGTCGCTGATGACGAGCGCGGTGGAGTTGACGCGCGCCTACGTGCAGGCGCATCTCGTTGACCGCGAGGCTTTGACGCAAGCGCAAGAGCAATGTGATCCACTCGTGGCGCTCGCCACTCTGAAGCAAGCGTTCACGACCGATGTGTCGCCGATCCTTGCGCTGGCGCGCGAGCGCGCAGGCGGTGCGATTGACCCCGTCGCCACGTACCGCGCCAGCGGCTACCGCCAACACAAGGACAAGGAGCGACCCGCGCAGAAAGGGGCGGCCGCTTCCGGCATCGTCTGAGGCGTAGGGGCAGACCTACGTGTCTGCC
>JANMAD010000132.1:0-17523 GCA_031359515.1 Acidobacteriota bacterium
GCCGGGCAAGGTGCTGATAGCCATCGTCAATACCTGCGGCAGCACGATTGTCCACTTCCGTTCGTCATACCTAGAGGCGGCCGGGCGCTTGCCCGTGACCAACTCGATGTCGTTGAGCACCGCCTCACGATCCAACGCCTGGCCGACCGTCATACGCCCCTGACCTGCGACGCTAATTGAACCGTCGCTGAGGAGGTGACCGAGCAGGCGTGCAAACGCCAACAGGCGCAGGCGCTCATCGGTCGTATCCATAGTGAAATTCAGGTCGCCCGCGCGCAGCACATAATTGGCCTCGTCTTCGCCCGGTTCGTCTAGCGGCGCATCAAGGCCGACCACCACACGATCCCGTCCCAGCGCCAACTGATCTGCGCGCACCCAACGCCCGTCCGCGCACAGAATCTCGTGATCCGGGGTGCAGACCAGTTTGCGCCCGTCTTGCAGGACGAGGGAGACACAATCGCGCACGCCTTGAAACATCTGCTCGGTCTGCGCCGCAAAGCCAAGCCTGCCGTCCGAAGTGGGGCCGAAGATCAGCGCCCCACCCGCGCCCGGCATCTGTTCAATGCGGCGTGTAGTGCCGTTCGCCAGCAGCACGGGCGTCCCCGCCGCGAGGCAGGTCGTGCAACCATAGCCGACGAGATTGAACCCGAGTTGATTAAGATATGTTTGCAGCCCCGCGCGCTCCAAGTATTCCGAGACGACACGCGAGCCGGGCGCAAGCGAAGCCTTGACCGCCGGCCGCACCTTTAATCCGCGCTCGACCGCTTTCTTCGCCAACAGCCCCGCGCCGAGCATCACGCTGGGGTTCGAGGTATTGGTGCATGAAGTGATCGCCGCGATGACGACATCGCCATGCCCTAGATTGACCACTGCTTCGGGAAACTCATCCGCCGGAATCTCGACCACGCGGTCGGGCGTCGGGCGATTGTTAATCATCTCCGTCTCGGTCAACAGGCTCGTGTTCCTATCGCTGGTGTGCCCCGTGCCTTCGGGATGCATCTCCTGCTCCTGCGCACCACCGCCCGCAATCGCCTGCGCCACTTCGGGCGCGTTGATGCCAATGCGCGAGCGGAAACGCTTGTCTGCTTCGACGGCCGACTTGTTATAGCCGTTCTCGCCGACCGGCTTTTGCAGCAGCTCAGCGAACTTATCTTTCAACTGCGCCAACTCGATGCGATCCTGCGGCCGTTTCGGCCCCGCTACGCTCGGTTGAATCTCGCCCAGATCAAGTTCGAGCGTCTGACTGTAATCACACTGGCCCTGCTGTGGAATGCCGAACAATCCTTGCGCTTCATAGTAACGGTGGAAAGTCTCGACGTGCCGCTCATCGCGCCCGGTAGCGAGCATGTACTCGCAAGTCTTCTCGTCCACGGGGAAGAAGCCCATCGTCGCGCCATACTCAGGAGCCATGTTCGCAATCGTCGCGCGATCTGTCACCGGCAAAACGCTCGCGCCCGCGCCATGAAATTCAACGAACTTGCCAACGACCTTCGCCTTACGCAACATCTCCGTCACACGCAAGACCAGATCGGTCGCCGTCACGCCTTCACGCAGACTGCCCGTCAGATGCACGCCGACCACATCCGGCGTCAAGATATAAACCGGCTGACCGAGCATCGCGGCCTCCGCTTCGATGCCGCCCACGCCCCAACCAACGACGCCCAGCCCATTGATCATCGTCGTGTGCGAGTCAGTCCCCACCAGCGTGTCGGGATAATAGACGCCCTCCTTCTCGCTCACACCCTGCGCCAAGTATTCGAGATTAACTTGATGGCAGATGCCTATGCCCGGCGGGATGACGCGAAAACCGTCGAACGCCTGCGTGCCCCATTTCAAAAACTGGTAGCGCGAACGGTTGCGCCGAAACTCCGTCTCCATGTTCAGCCGCAGCGCGTCCGGGCTGCTCCAGAAATCAACCTGCACCGAATGATCGATCACGAGATCGACCGGCACGAGCGGCTCGATGATTTTCGGATCGCGCCCCATCCGCGCCACCGCCGAGCGCATCGCCGCGAGATCAACTAAGAGCGGCACACCCGTGAAGTCTTGCAACAAGACGCGCGCGACGACGAACGGAATCTCGTCCGTCCGCTCCGCGCCCGCGCCCCAGTTGGCCAGCGCACGCACATCCGTCTCTTCGACCGTCTTCCCATCGAAATTGCGCAGGACGGATTCGAGCACGATGCGTATGCTCACCGGCAAACGCGCGACGGGGCCGACGCCCTCTTTTTCCAGTTGCGGCAGCGAGTAAAATTGCCCTTGCCGGCCCGTGCCCGCGTCGAAAGTTTGCAGCGTATTGAAGAGATTATGCGTCATCGAATATTCACCATCCGGGCACGCGCAAAGCCCTTGCGTTCAGGTTTAGAGGACGAGCGCAACGCAGACGAAACGATAGCCATAACGGTCAGCCATCAGACGCCTCGTCGCAGTTTGCTTCGTTGAATAACAGATAAAGCAAGTTTATGGCGCGTATCAACAAAGGTCAAGCGGCTTGTCTTTCAGCACAAGCGAACGTGCTGATTGCCGCCCCTTACCACGTTTGCTATATTGACGGCACACATAAAGTTAACAGCTAACATATTGAACGAGGAGGCGTGCCATGCCGAAGAAGACACCGGAAGAGTTTGAGTATTTGAGCAACGATCCCAATTTCGTGCCCAACCCGGAAATCGAAGAGTTTATGGAAGAGGAGATCGCCCGCGCGCCGAAAGACCCGGAGCAACTCGCGCACCGGCTGCGCAACAACACCGCCGCTTCACCCGCCGATGCCGGCGGCGACCTCGATGCCACGTGGGAGGACGTGAACGATGGCGGCACTGAGTCCGTCGGCGGCGACAACCCGACGCCCGATCAGTCCGATGTGGAAGAGAACGCCCACGCCGTCGGCGTCAACTACGAAGATAATCAAGAGCTCGATCTGCTCGACAAGATCGAGCGCCGCGACCGCCAACGCTACGAGCTTGATCCGCGCTCGAAGACCGAAGACGATTCGATATAAAAACGCAAGAGATCAAAGTTTAAGGTTCAAGGTTCAATGTTCAAGGTTCAATGATGCGGCTTGATAAACCTTGAACCTTGAACTTGTTTTTCACCCGTCACTTCTTTTGCAGCGTGGCGCTCTTAATCGTGATCTTGTCGTCGGGATGCTCCGTGCCTTCGCGGACGGGCGCTTGGCTGATGATGTCGGCGTCATTGAGACCCGCGACGACTTTGCCGAAGACGGTGTAACGCTCGTCGAATTGGGGCTGCCGCTTGAGCGTGATGAAGAACTGGCAGTTGGCCGAATCCTCCGCCTGCGCGCGGGCCGCGCCGACCGTGCCGCGCTCGTACGGAAGGTCGCTGAATTCTGCGGGCAGATTCGGATTGGGCGAACTGCCGCTGCCGTCGTTCAGCGGATTGTCGTCTTTTGAGAGCGGGTCGCCGCCTTGAATTATCCCCAGCTCGGGATTTATTCGGTGGAAGGTCGTGCCGTTGTAGAAACCTTCGTTGATAAGTTGCTTGAAGCGGGCCACCATCTGCGGCGCGATGTTCGGGTACAACTCGATCACGATCCGCCCGTAGTCTGTCTCCAGCACCGCCACCTGCGCGTCCGGCTCAGGCTTAGCATTCTTCTTTACATTCGCTGCGCCCGCCGCCGCATCGTCCGCGCCCGTCGCCTGTTGCGCATCCTTGTTACAGGCACTGAATAGCCCGAAGGCACACAAGACCAGCACACCCCGCAGCATAAGCAATCTCATCCTCAACATTCACACTCCCATTCAACAAAGCTCAAAACAACTTGCGACTATCAAGCAGGATCGTCACGGGGCCATCGTTCACCAACTCGACCAACATCATCCGGCGGAAACTTCCCGTCGCCACCCGCTTGATACGCTCGCGCGCCTGCGCGACGAAATAATCATAGAGCGGCGCGGCCCTCTCCGGCGGCGCAGCCTCAATCCACGAAGGTCTGCGCCCGCGCCGCACGTCGCCGTACAACGTGAACTGCGACACGACGAGCAACGCGCTGCCTGTCTCGACTACGGACAAGTTCATCTGCCCTTCGGCGTCATCAAACACGCGCAGGCCCGCGATCTTGTCGAGCAGGTAACGCGCATCCGCTTCCGTATCGTCGCGCGCAATGCCGAGCAGCACAACCAGCCCGCCATCTATCGTGCCGACCGCCGCGCCCTCGACCGTCACCACTGCGCGGCTCACGCGCTGCACCACAGCTCGCATGGGCCTATTTCTTTGGGGGCCGGCTCGGCCGGATTTCGACGCGGCTCGGCAGGCTGCGCTCGTCGTGATGGAGGAGGTCGAGGACGACGCGGGCGATGTCGGCGGGTTGCAGTTGCCAGGCTTGCGCGTCGTCCGGCGTGTCATCGCCGAAGTAAGTGTTGACCGAGCCGGGCATGATGTAGCTGACCTTGATCTGATCGTGCCGCACTTCCTGCATCAATGCTTCGCTGAAACCATTTAGGGCAAACTTCGAGGCATTGTACGCAGCCATCTGCGGATGCGGGTTCGCGCCCGCGAGTGAAGAGATGTTGATGATGTAGCCGCCGCCGCGCTCTTTCATCAGCGGGATCGCCGCGTGGCAGCAATAGAAGACGCCGAACAGATTCGTCTCGATCACCGCGCGAAAATCTGCGGGCGACATCTCATCCACGCGGCCGAAGAGACCGATGCCGGCGTTGTTCACCAGCACGTCCACGCCGCCGAACTCCGCAACCGCATGCGCGAAGAGCGCGCTCACCTGTGCTTCATCGCGCACGTCGCAGACCGCGCCCGCGACGCTCCCCTCGCCCGCGTCGCTTAATTCGGCAACCGCGCGCACCACCTCGCCATCGTCCCGCGCGCTCACGCAGACGTTCATACCCTCATGCAATAACGTTGCGGCAATCGCCCGCCCGATGCCCTTCGTGCTGCCGGTCACGACAGCCGTCTTCCCCGTGAGATTCATTGCCCCGCCCCTGTTACGCTTTCAATTTTTCCGTCAACACTTCGTTGACCAATTTCGGGTTCGCCTTGCCTTGTGATGCTTTCATCACCTGTCCGACGAAGAAACCGATCAGCCCCGTCTTGCCCGCGCGATACTGTTCGAGTTGTTTTGGATTGGCGGCCATAACTTCGGCCACGATGCGCTCGATCTCGCCCGCGTCGCTGACCTGCGCCAACCCCTGCTCTTCAATGATGACGGCGGCCGACTTGCCCGATTTGAACATCTCGACCAAGACATCCTTGCCTTGCTTGCCGCTAATCTTGCCTTCATCAATCAGCCGCACGAGCGCGCCCAACTCCGCGGCCGCGACCGGACTCTCCGCCGCCGTCCGCCCCGACGATTCAAGTTCGCGCAGCAACTCCGATCTGATCCAGTTGGCCGCGCCGCGCGGGTTGCCGGCCGCTTTGGCCGTCTGCTCGTAGTAGTCCGCGAGCGTGCGCTCGGCCGTGAGTTGCGCGGCGTCGTTGTAGCTCAAATCGTACTCGGCCATGAAACGCTTGCGCCGCGCTTCGGGCAACTCAGGCATCTCGGCGTGGACGCCCGCGATAAAATCGGCCGAAAGCACCAGCGGCTGCAAGTCCGGCTCTGGAAAGTAACGATAATCATGCGCCTCTTCTTTCGAGCGCATCACGCGCGTCTCGTTTGCGCGGTCGTCCCACAGACGTGTCTCTTGCGCGACGCGCCCGCCCGACTCGATCAACGCGATCTGTCGCTCGATCTCGTACTCGATTCCCTTCTGCATGAAGCGCACCGAGTTCAAATTTTTCAATTCAACCTTCGTGCCGAACTCTACCGCGCCCACGCGCCGCACAGAGACGTTCGCTTCGCAACGCAGATTACCCTTCTCCATATCCGCTTCGCTTGCGCCGACCCAGAGCAACGCGCGCCGTACGTGATTCACATAGTCGTATGCTTCCCACGACGTGCGAAAATCCGGCTCGGTCACGATCTCGGCGAGCGGCGTGCCCGCGCGATTGAGGTCTATGTAAGAGAAGCGATCCGTGTCGGGCAAACCCTCGTGGACGTTCTTGCCCGCGTCCTCTTCCAAGTGCAGGCGCGTGATCTGCACGCGCAGCGGTCGCCAATCACGCGCGTGGCCGCTGTCGTCGCGCGCGGCGGTCATGATCTCAAGTTCGCCACGTTCGGAGAACGGCCGGTCGAACTGCGAAATCTGATAACCCTTCGGCAGATCGGGATAAAAGTAATTCTTGCGTGCGAAGATTGATTGTTCATTGAGCCGCAAGCCGAGCGCAAGCGCGGCCCGTGCGCCAAGCTCGACCGCGCGCCAGTTCAAGACCGGCAGCGCGCCGGGCAGACCCAGACACACGGGGCACGTGTTCGCGTTCGGCTCGTCGCCAAAGTTCGTCGAGCAGCCGCAAAAAATCTTCGTCTCCGTGTTCAGTTGTGCGTGAATCTCTAAGCCGATGACGGCTTCCCATCCGGTTTTCATAATAGTAGGCAGTAGGCAGTGAACAGCAGTTGTCTTAACTGCCTACTGCCTACTTCTTTTCATGGTCTTAACCAACCGGGCAATGCACCGGCGCGGTGTGCTTCGTCTTCGAGTTGCTGCCAGCGCGCGACGAGACCGGCATGCGCTGCTTCGAGTTCGGCGAGGCGAATGCGCAACGCGGACTCGTCGGCGGCCGCGTAGTTAAACGGCACGGCGAATATGGCGACGGGCGCAGCGAACACGTTGGGCGTGCCGATGACGCGACGTTGGAAAGTGCTGCTCGCACTCTGCTGATTAAGCAAGATTTGCCCGCGCGTCGCACCGCCAAAGGCGATGCTCCCGCCTAGTTGCGTGGTCGTGCCAAAACTGTTTGCGTTGAAACTGCCTAGCGGCACGGCAGACGGGAAAGGCCGCCCGCCGAAGAATGGGTTGAACGGCGTAAGCACCGCGAACGAGCCGGCCGCGTAGTTATCCGTGGTCGCCACGCGCGTGCGCAGATAATCAATTTCTGCATCGAGCGCGACTGTTTCCGCGCGCAGAGTTGCCGCCCGACTGCGCCAGTAGTTCTCCGCCTGCGCCGTTTCCATTGCGTACCGCCGCGCGATCCGGTGTAACGCCTCTGTCTCTTCGGCCGCGCTGCGTTGTTCGTTGACGGGCGCGGGCAAGCCCAACTCTTTGCGGTGCGCTTCGTATGCGCGCTCGCTTTCCAAGCGGGCGTGGCGGACAGGCTCTAGCTCGCGGTTAGTCAGCGTGCGTCTGGCCTGCTGCGCTGATGCAGTGGAGACAACAAGCAGCGCAGTTTCTTGCCCACTGCGCGCGTTACTGCGGCGCAACAGACTGCCGGCTGATTCGTTGTTGGCCCGTTCGGTGGCGGCGATGTCTATCTGCGAGAGTTGCCACGTCACGTTGAGACCGCGCGCGACCGGATAAGTTAAAGTCGTCTGCGTAACGACGAAGCTGTCCGGCGCTTCAACCCGCCGCCCGCCGCGCATGATGATCGTGTAGGCCGACACCGCGCAGGGCAGCAGACACGTAAGCACAAGGGCAGGGAGGAGGCGTAGGCGGGCCGGCACACGCATACACACACTGCGTCCGGTACGCTCACCTCTTCCTGTTGGTCGCATTGCTCCTCCTCGTCCAGCCGACGTTTTGTGCGCCTGTAACTGTTTTGCCTTGAGTATAGCACCGCGCCCGCAGGCGCATGAAATCAGGGCGGCGACTTGGAAAAACATGGACGTGTCCTTGCAGTTTTGATATAGAATCCGGCCACACCTTGCAAGCGCTGAGTGGCGGCGACATGGCCCGTGCGACGCGGGTTGCGCGTGGTCGCTTGAACTTACCCATTATTGTTCCCAAGAAGGAGGCGACTTAGGACTATGGCCAAGACGATTGCGAAGATTCTCGGCATCGTGTTCATCCTCGTCGGTCTTGCTGGTTTTGCTATGCCCGGACTGCTCGGCGCACACCTGAGCCCGACGCACAATGTGGTGCATCTAGTCTCCGGCGCGGCCGCGCTCTACTTCGGCTTCGCCGCTTCGCTCAGCGCGGCGCGGTTGTTCGACATCATTTTCGGCATCGTGTACGGGCTGCTCGGCGTCGCCGGTTTCCTGCTCGGCAGTGGCCCCGACCGGATGTTCAACGTGGCCGGACTGCTGCACCTGGGCACGATGGATCACATCATCCACATTCTGCTTGGCGGCCTCTTCCTCGTCGGCGGCTTCTTGACCAAAGCCGACACCTGAGGAACGCGAACGGCGGCGCACTGACATTCTCTTCCCGCCCGAACGGCGAGTGGCCGCTGGCACTAGCGGCCACTCGCCGTCCATTTGCCAACTTTAGCCGCGCTCAGGTTTCACTATTTAACATCTGCAACCAGCTATAGCCTGTTTGCTGCGCAATGATGCGTCAAGTAAGATGCCGCCTGTTCGGCACAGGTGCCGTTGGCCGGTTCATCTTTTATCGCTCATATTAACGGGAGCTTTCTGTTTCATGATCAAGACTGTCGAGTGGACGAACGAAGGCGTGCGCATGATCGATCAGCGCCTGTTGCCGACTGAAGAGAAGTATCTGATGTTGCGCTCGTGCGAAGAGGTAGCGGATGCCATCAAGCAGATGGTCGTGCGTGGCGCACCGGCCATTGGCGTCGCGGCGGCGATGGGTCTCGCCGTCGGGTTGCAACAAGCCGTCGCCACCACCATCCCCGATCTGCAAGCGGACTTCGACTACATGTGCGACGTGATGAGCCACACGCGCCCCACCGCCGTCAATCTCTTCTGGGCGATTGAGCGCATGCGCGAAGCTTTCCGCCGTGCGGCGGCCGACACGTCTGACGCCGAAGAGATCAAACGGCGCATGGTGGCCGAGGCGCAGGCAATCTACACCGACGACATCGCGGCGAACCGCGCACTCGGCCGCTTCGGCGGCGAACTGCTCGCTGACGGCGCGACCGTGCTGACACATTGCAACGCGGGCGCGCTTGCCACGGCCGGCGACTACGGCACCGCGCTCGGCGTGATTCGCGGCGCACGCGACGCGGGCAAGCGTATCGCCGTCATCGCCGACGAGACGCGCCCGTTCCTGCAAGGCGCACGGTTAACCGCGTGGGAGTTGGACAAGGACGATATTCCCGTGACGCTCATCACGGATAATATGGCGGGACACGTTATGAAGCAGGGCAAGGTGGACGCGGTCGTGGTCGGCGCGGATCGCATCGCGGCCAACGGCGACGCGGCAAACAAGATCGGCACGTACATGGTCGCCGTGCTGGCGAAACAGCACAACATTCCCTTCTACGTCGCCGCGCCCATCTCAACTATCGATCTTGCGCTCCCCAACGGCGAGCATATCCCGATTGAGGAGCGCGACCCGCGTGAAGTCACACACATACGCGAACACCGGCTCGCGCCCGAAGGCATCAACGTTCAAAACCCCGCTTTCGACGTGACACCTAACGAGTTCATCGCTGCGATCATCACCGACAAAGGCGTGGCCCGCGCACCCTACACAACCAGCCTGCGCAACCTGTTTGATAAAATTGCCGCCGCTTGAGGAACAAGAGCGTGCTAACAGATATGCTTTTAACGGCTGAAGCGACTCTGCTGCCACCATTCCATTGTTCGGCGCAAGCCCTCTTCCAAGCCCATCTGTGGTTCATAGCCTAACAACTCGCGGGCGCGTGTGATGTCGGCCAGACTGTGACGCACATCACCGACGCGCGGCGCTTGGTATGCGGCCTGCGCATCGGTGCGACCAGTCAGTTGCTTTATCGTTTCCAGCAATCGGTTGAGCGTGATGCGCTGCCCGTTGGCCACGTTGATGACTTGACCGACACCTAGCACCGTCTCGGCGGCGCGCAGATTCGCGTCCACGGCGTTAGCGACGTAGGTGAAGTCGCGCGACTGTTCGCCATCGCCGAAGATGACGGGCGTTTCGCCGCGCATGAGCGCGCTGATGAAGCGCGAGATGACGCCGGAGTATTGCGAGCCGGGGTCTTGGCGCGGGCCGAAGACGTTGAAGTAGCGTAGGCAGACGGTCTCTAATCCGTACGCGCGGTAGAAGACCTGACAGTAGTATTCGCCCACGAGTTTGGCGACCGCGTAGGGCGAGAGCGGGTCGGGCGACATCGTCTCGACTTTTGGCAGCGTCGGTTGATCGCCATAAGCCGAGCTTGATGCCGCATAGACGACGCGCCGCACACCACTTTCTTTCGCGGCTAACAATAGCGAGAAAGTGGCTTCGACCGAAGCCTCGTGCGTCTCGCGCGGGCGTTCGACCGAGCGCGGCACGCTGGGGATCGCTGCCTCGTGGAAGATCAATTCCACGTCTTCGAGTGCGCCCCGCAACGCGGCGGCATCGTTGATGCTCGCCTGCACGAAATCAATCTCGCCGCCGATCTCCTCGACATTTTCCAGATGACCGGTGGACAGATTATCAATGATACGCACGCGCGCCCCGCGTGCGGCAAGCGTCGCCGCGATGTGTGAGCCGATGAAGCCAGCCCCGCCTGTGACTAATACAATACCTGAGAGAGCCATAGTTAAGATTAGAGATGTTAGCGGCTAGAGGTCAGAGATTAGTAACGGACAGTTTTCACTGACCTCTAATCTCTACTGTTTATCTGCCAACGCCGACATACTCAAACTTTAAAGCGCGCATGGCGGCTGGTTCATAAATATTGCGCAGGTCGGCGATCTTGGGCTGGCGCAACAGCCCCCTGATGCGCTCCATATCGAGCGCGCGAAACTCATTCCATTCGGTGACGAAGATGAGCGCGTCCGCGCCCGTCACGGCGTCGTACTCGTCCGTCGCATAAGTGATGTCCGGCAACACTTGGCGCGCCGCGCTCATCGCTACCGGATCATAAGCGCGCACACGCGCGCCGCGCTCGACGAGCGCGCGGATGATGTCCACGGAGGGTGCATCACGCATGTCGTCGGTCTTGGGCTTGAAGGCTAGCCCCAGCACGGCGATCTCTTTGTCGCGCAGGTCGCCGAGCAGGCGCTCGATCTTTTCGATCATCGAACGGCGTTGCCGCTCGTTGACTTCGATCACCGCGTTGACGATCAACGACTCGACGCCGTGCGCCCGCGCAATGTGCGCCAACGCCCGCGTGTCCTTCGGGAAACACGAGCCACCAAAGCCGGGGCCAGGGTGCAGAAATTTACGCCCGATGCGGTTGTCCATGCCAATGGCCCGCGCCACGTCATGCACGTCCGCGCCTACGCTGTCACACAAATTGGCGATCTCGTTGATGAAAGAAATCTTGGTGGCGAGAAAAGCGTTCGCGGCATATTTGATCAGTTCGGCGGCTTCGACTGACGTGATGACGAATGGTGTCTCGTTCAGATAGAGTGGGCGATAGAGATCACGCATGATCGCGGTGGCCTCTTCATCGTTGCTGCCGATGACGACGCGGTCGGGACGCATGAAGTCGTCAATGGCTGCGCCCTCGCGCAAGAATTCGGGATTGGAGACGATAGCAAAGTTGAGCAGTTTGGGCTGATGCTCTTTGATGATGCGCCGGACGTGCTCGCCTGTGCCCACCGGCACCGTGGACTTTGTGACGATCACCTTGTAGCCGTTCATCGCTTGAGCGAGCTGGCGCGCCGCCTCTTCGAGGTAACTGAGATCAGCCGAGCCATCTTGTTTGGGCGGCGTCCCGACGGCGAGGAAAATGACAAGTGTCTGCTCGACGGCTGATTTGAGATCGGTCGTGAAACGCAACCGGCCGGCTTGCGCGTTCTTCGCGACGAGTTGCTCAAGCCCCGGCTCGTAGATCGGTATCTGCCCTTGCTTGAGTCGCTCGATCTTCTCCGCATCCACGTCCACGCAGGTCACGTCCACGCCAAACTCGGCGAAGCACGTGCCCGTCACCAACCCGACATAGCCTGTCCCGATCACTGCGATGTGCATGACTGAAAACTAACCGCTTCTTTCTATCGCTGCCCGAACAAAAGTTTGCGGGCCACACGGGACGTGCCCCGCGTGACCCGCAAAGTCTTTCGTAGCGGCGTGCGCATAATGCACGCGCAAGCCACTTAGCTCAAAACTGTGAGCGCAGGCCTTAACGGCTCGGGCTGAAGATCGGCGCAGTGCCGCCGACGTTAATATCGTTATTCTGCGACGCCGCGATGATAGCCGCGGCAATCGCGCCGCCCGCCGCGAGCAGCAGGGCCGCGAGCGCGCCGCCGCTAAGTGCGCCGAACGTAGGCTCGCGCGTCAACCGGGTGCAACGCGAACCGGGTGCTGCCTGCCCCGCTGTGGCGTTCGAGCCGGCTGCGATCTGCTGCACCTTATTATTGGCGCGCAATTCAACTTTACCGCTCTGTGTGGCAACCTGTGTGTTGCCGCATTCGACATCAACGGTGAAGACGTTCGGCTGGTTGTTGTCAGCCACGGCCGAGCCGTCTTTGGTGGTGACGGTGGCGGCCACACCGCTCGAAGTCGCCAGGCGGACACGCCCGGCATCGAGCATCGCGTTCACGCCGTTGTCGCTGAAGCTGAGCTTAACGCTCGAATTCGGCAACAGTTCGACGCGGCCGAGTTTGCCGAGGCTGACGACGGCGCTGGAATTCTGCGCTGTGGTGATGGTGCTGTCTGTGAAGACGGTCGCGCCCGAAATCGCGTTCGTGCCGTTGACGGAGACTTCTCCATTGACCGACAACTGCCCCGACGCGCCTTGCTGCCCCGGTGCAGCCAGCGCAACCATCGAGTACACGCACAAGATGGCAACGCTTAAGCTAAGCGTGATGGCCGTCCGGCTCAAAGTTCTGCTGATCATTTTCTCCTCCAGTAGGCTGAACAGTTTTAAGAGAGCGCGCCACAAGTCTCCCGTTGACTTGAACGGAGACGGATTCAAGTTATCTCTCGCTAAACCCGCCCCAAACGTCGGATGCGCCCTATGCAAGTTTTCTAAAAAAGCAGGTCAGCGAGCCTCTGTGGGCTTGCTTTGACCAAGTCTTTTTACACGATTAGCCGTTGCGTGTCAACAAACATTTGTGGAAAAACGCGCCTTTTTCGCGCCCGCATTTGAAAAGCACCTGTTAAGCAAGCGCGCAGTTTTCACTGACTCGGTCTCAGCCCTTACGCTCGAACAGGTAGGCGCTTTCGACGAGCCGCCCCGGCCCTTGCCCTTCTGCGACGGCAAAATGCGGGCGGTTGCGCTGCCCGCGCCCGCCAATCGTATGGCTCCAGATAGCCGCCCCGGCATACTCTCCACGCTTATTCATGGCGTAAAAGTTCACATCAATATCTTTTAATTTCTCAAGATCGTTGCCATATCGCGCCGCAACTAGTTTCAGCGCGTCGAGGCAAGCCTGTTCGGGCGACGCGCCCCGCCGCATGTATTCGACCACACTACGCGCGCCATTAATGTAAATGACCTCTTCACCGCGCCCGGTCGAGCCGGCCGCGCCCGTATCGTTGTCCACGTAGAGACCGCAGCCGATGAGGGGCGAATCGCCGACACGACCGGGAATCTTCCACGACAGGCCGCTCGTCGTGGTTACCCCGCTGATGTCGAAATTTTTATCGAGCGCGAGACAGTTGATCGTGCCGGTCAGAGGTTTGCGCGCGACCTCGTCCGCCCAGGCGAGTAACGCGTCGCGCTTCGCCTGGTCGCTGTTCGTGTAAGTATCGGCACTGATAAAGCTCGGCCGCGTGCGCTCTTCGGCCAAGCGCCGCTCGCCTGCGGGCGAGGCCGGCACGGGCAGATTATTACTCGGCCCCCATTTGTCGGACGGCGACATCGTCTCTTTCCAACGCAGCCATGCGATGCGCGCCTCTTCCGTTAACAGCTCGACGTTCTCGAAGCCGAATGCAGAGGCGAAATCACGCGCGCCCTGCCCGACGATCAGAATGTGATCGGTCTGCTCCATCACCATGCGGGCAACTTTGGACGGCGTCTTGACGCCGCGCAGGGCCGCGACCGCGCCAGCCCGGCGCGTCGGCCCGTGCATCACGCTCGCGTCCAGTTCGACCTCGCCACGTTCGTTCGGCAAGCCGCCATAGCCGACCGAATTATCTTTCGGATCAAGCTCGACGATGTTGACACCCGCGATCACAGCATCGAGCGTGTCGCCGCCGCGCCCCATGACTTCGATAGCCTTCGCCACGGCCGCCGTGCCGTTCGCGCTGGCGATGCAGAGCGGCGGCGTGGCGCGCAGAGGATTCGGGCCGCCGCGCGCTTGGGGCGACTCCGCCGCGTGCGCGGCAACGTGCAGTTGTGCGGCCAAGGCGGCTGCGCTCATCCCGACAGCGGCGTTGCCCAGAAATCTGCGTCGGCTTTCGTCTATGCTCATAGTCTCGTGCCTTTAGCTCAAGCGATTGGTGGCGGCGCATCTGCTGCCGTCTGCGCAAGCTGTTGCCGGTAGAACTCGCGTGCGCGTGCGGCCAAGAGGGCCGGCACAATGATGCGGAAAGGATGCTTGGCGACGAATGGTGGGACGCGCCGCACCTGCGCGCCGAGCGCATCGAGCACGGCCGCCGCTGCTTCGTCGCTCAACTCCGCCACGTCCAATGTTTCGGCTGCGCGCCTGAGTGCGCCGCGTAAGCGATCCAGCGGCAACTCGCGATCAACAAGCGCCTTGCCGCGCGCTTGAAACTCGCCGAGCGCGGACAGAGCAAGTTGCTCGCCTGTAGCCGCGCCCTTATTCGTCCGTTCAATGAAAAGTGTCGGCTGCTCCATTGCTGATACAAGGTAGAGGCACGAATTACGGTGGGCTGATCCGGCGCGGGCGCGACGTTGCTGCGCCGTGCGCCGTGTTAACCGGAGCAGCCGGGCTGCTCGTCGCCTGCGTTTGTTTCGTTGCGGGCGCGGCAGCGGGCTGACTTTGTTGCGCGCTCTTTTGCAGCAAGTCAGCCTGCTCATATATGTCGAGCCGCGCGAAGAGATAGAAATTCTCGCCTTCACGCACCGCGCCCAAATAGCGAAATGTGTTCTCAAGAATCGCGCCGACGCGAAATGTCTGCGGCGCGGGTGGCGTCTCAAACAGCGTGCTCAACTCGTCGCCCGCGACGGCTTCCAACTCCGGCAAGTAATCGTTGCGCGACTCGCGCGCAATCCGCACGGCCATCTGCCGGAGGGCGCGTATGCGGCTTGAGTTACGCCGATAATAAGCGGCGTTGATCTCGCGCCGGCTTTCGCGCGCGTCCACGACTTCCTGTTCGGCGCGCAGATAACCAAGATAAGCACGCACGACGGGGCCGAACTGACTATCCGCGGGCGGCGCGGAGTGCGCGCGTTGCGCCGCAACGGTCATCGCGCCGCAGCAGACGAAAAGCATCAGCAGGCTAATCCGCAACTTCATTTTCCCGTCCCCCGGCTCACACGCGCACGCACGCATACGCCACACTGCCGACGAAATTCATTGTAGCGGGGGTTGTTCCTTTCAGGGCACGCAGAGTTTACCACAAAAGCAGTGGTCAGAGGTTAGAGGTTAGCGATCAGTTAGGTTCAAAGTTCCGAGTTCAAAATTCCGAATCAAAGATATTCTCTTACTAACTTCTAACCTCTAACCTCTAACCTCTGTTATCCCGTTTGCGCGCGACTGTGTTGGGTGCTAGAGTTTTTGCCGCAAGCCTTTAAATCATTATGTCGAACAACGCCGGGCAGAAGGAGACTCCAACTAACGCGGGCAGACGTGTCGCGCTTGGCGTGACAGGCGGTATCGCGGCGTACAAAGCGGCCGAGATTCTGCGTGGGCTACAACGCGCCGGCTGCACCGTGCGTGTGGCGATGACCGAGCATGCCACGCGCATGATCGCGCCGCTCACTTTCCGCGCTCTCTCCGGCGCGCACGTCATCGTGGACGACTACGCGCCCGACAATCCCGATCCGATTGCGCACATCACATTCGCACAGACGGTTGACCTGCTGCTCGTCGCGCCTGCGACCGCCAATATCATCGCCAAGTTTGCCCAAGGCATCGCCGACGATTTTCTGACGACCACTTATCTCGCCTGCAATGCGCCCGTGCTGATTGCCCCCGCGATGAACACGACGATGTGGTTGCATCCGGCGACGCAGCGCAATCTCGCCCAACTGCGCGCCGACGGCGTGCAGATCGTCGAACCGGACGCGGGCGAAATGGCCTGCGGCACAATCGGCCCCGGCCGTTTAAGCGAACCGGAGCAGATCGTCGCTGCGGCGCTGGCCTTGCTCGCTGCGCGCGGGACGAGCGCCGCAAATCAGCAAACAACTCACCAACAATCACTACCTGAGCGCGGACAAGATTTGACGGGCGAGCGCATTTTGATCACGGCGGGCGCGACGCGCGAAGCTATCGATCCGGTGCGCTTTCTGTCCAATCGCTCGTCCGGGCGGATGGGCTTCGCGTTGGCTGAGGCGGCACGTGCGCGCGGTGCAGCGGTCACGGTCGTTGCGGGCGCGACCAGTGCGCCGTTACCTGAAGGCGTTCGTGTCCTGCACGCGCTGTCGGCGGATGAGATGCACGGGGTTGTCATGCGCGAGCTTGCCGCCACGACGATCTTCATCGGCGCGGCGGCCGTCGCGGACTACCGACCGCGCGAGCAATCAGCTCAGAAGATAAAAAAGGACGGCACGACGCTCACGCTTACGCTTGAACCGACCACAGACATACTGGCGGCCGTCGCGGCCACGCGCCACGACGGACTACTCGTCATCGGCTTCGCGGCTGAGAGCGAGAAGATAGTGGAGCATGCGCGGGCGAAGTTGGAGCGCAAACAACTCGACGCCATTGTCGCCAACGACATCACACGCGCCGGCGCGGGCTTCGATGCGGAGACGAACATCATCACCTTGCTGGCGCGCGACCGCGCCACGCCGCTTGAGTTGCCGCTCATGTCGAAGCGCGCGGCGGCCGAACATATCCTCGACGAACTTGTGCGACTGCGGCAGACACAGCCCGCGCTAGTAAGCGGCCGGGCTTAACCGCGAAATTGCAATGGCAGACGAAACGACAAGCAAAGAATTGCTTAGCTTGACTACGGAGATAGCGGCACAGCTAGAATATCTGCGCGAGCTTGGCGTCTCGCACATCGGCGCGCCCGGCGAAGTTGACGTAAATCGCGCCGAGCTATCGTCAGCGCAGACGCCTGCGCCGCAGACGGCGCACGAGGCCACCGCTTATCGTTCGTCCGCCCTCAAGCGGAACGCCGAAGCCAGCGCGGCGCAACGACCGGCCGCGCCGCCCGGCGCACGCGCTAAAATGGATTTGCCTGTGCCGCTCGCGACACGACACACCACGCCGCCCCCCATGAGCAACGCGCTCACTACGAACAAGGGAACAGAAATGGCTAGACGCAAATCGACAGTACGCACGCCCGACGCGAACCCACCTGCGCCGGTTGATACTTTGTTCGGCGAGATCACGCCCGTGGACGAACTGAGCTTGCCGCGCCCCGGCGAGACGTTGGAAGACATCTGGCACGACATCGGCCCGCAGTGCATGCGCTGTCCGCTCTGTTGCGAAGGGCGCAAGCAGGTGGTGAACAGCGAGGGCAACCAGAAAGCGCGTCTGATGTTCGTCGGCGAAGCGCCGGGCGCGGACGAAGACGCACAAGCACGCCCCTTCGTCGGCCGCGCCGGCCAACTCCTCAACAAGATCATCGA
>JANMAD010000156.1:0-1634 GCA_031359515.1 Acidobacteriota bacterium
CGATCGTTCTGGCTGGCGGCGGCCGCGTCCGTCCTGGTGGTGTCGGCGGCCGCCGCGCGGCGTGTGCCCGCCGCTTCCGGCCAGGCCGCGCCACCGAACAGCCGCCCGAACGTGGTCGTCGTCCTCGTGGACGACATGGGCTGGTCGGACATCGGGCCCTTTGGCAGCGAGATCGCCACGCCCAGTCTCGACGTCCTTGCCCGGCGCGGCGTCCGATTCACCCAGTTCTATGCCACGCCGCGCTGCTCACCGACGCGCGCCAGCCCGCTCGCCGGGCTGTATTCGCACCAGGCGGGCATGGGGCAGCTCGATAACGTCATCCGCCGCGGGTCGCTTGGCACCACGGGGCGCCTCAACGATCAGTCCGTCACGATGGCCGAAGTGCTCCGCGACGCGGGCTACTTCACCGCGATGTCGGGTAAATGGACGCACCGGCCCGTAGAGGACGCTGAGTCAGGCTCACCTGATCGACGTCTTGTCGGCGGACGGAAAGTCGCGCGGCACCGGGATCGTCACAGCGCCCGTCGCGGCCCATTCGGTGCCGCGCTGGAGCAGGACGATGTAGTCCACCGAGTTCATCGGCGCGATCGGTTCTTTCTGCGTCGCCCCGACGTGGCCGAGCGTGTCGTGAAACACGCGCCCTTTGCCGTACGCGATGGCCATGACGAGGGGCTCGTTCTCGCCGGTGCCGTTCGGCATCGACGTCGGCGCCGTAGCCGTCGCGAGAACCGTCACGTTCTTGGCAGGCCCCCGCAGATTGCTGTAGAGCTCGTCGTTGGCGTGCATCCACGTCGGCGGCAGGCCCTTCATGATCGGGTGCTCGGGGGCGCGAACCGTCACGAGGAAATCGTGCGGGCTGGGATGCTGTGCGGTGCCGGGCGTGTCGTTGTCGAGCACCATACCGCCATCGCGCCAGCGGATCTTCGGGCCGGTGGCTTGGGTCCGATTGGCGTAGCCGGGCGTGAACCCTCCCCAGCCGCCGACGCCGATCATCTCGTTGTACTCGGCCCAGCCGGGAAACGCGTTTTTCGCCGCGTGCAACACCACGAGTCCGCCGCCGTTCTTCACGTAGTCGACGAATGCCTGCTTCACCGGCGGCGCGAACTCGAAGCCTTCGTAGTCCAGCACGACCGCCTGGTAGTCGGAGAACTTTGGCGCAAAACTCGACATGTCCTGAGTCGGCGCCGCGCCCTTCGCCGGCGTCGTCGCCACGGTGACGGCAAAGCGCCCGCTGTCTTCCAATTGACGCCTGACGATCGGACTGCTGACTTCCCAGTTGTGATACCGGTTGCTCTGCCCGGTGACGAGCAGGACTTTGATGGGTGATTGCGCGGGCACGACGCTGCCGGCGGCGAGCGCAAGCGTCGCGACACACAGCGCGGTAGCGCCCTTCAGGGCGTACCAGAGCAAACCGCCAGAATTACTGACCATGTTATCGAGCTCCTTCAGCATGCCGAATCAGATGAGGCAGAATCTCACGAGCTATGGCAGCGCGTAGGCGATCAATTGCCCGCCGCCGGCACCACTCACAGCGACCACGATGTATTGCTTGCCGTTGATCAGGTAGGTCATCGGCGATCCCGTCTGCTTGTCCGGCATCTCGACCGCGCCGACATCGGCGCCGGTCGCGTTGT
>JANMAD010000166.1:0-2817 GCA_031359515.1 Acidobacteriota bacterium
TGAGAAGCGTGTGCGCGAAGGGCAACGTGCGCAGGCGGCCGTATTCGCGTTGCAGCAGTTGTTGCAGCCGAAAGCGGCCGAGGCGGTGGCCGTGCAGCAGGACATGCGCCACGGGTATTACAACAAGAAACGTGTGCCGGGTGAAGGCGATGATGAGGATGACGAGGTGACTGCTGACGCAGCGCAAATTATTGACTCCGCGTCAGCAGAAGCGAATAAAGATAGCTCCGAACAGACGGAGGAGAGCGATGCCTAAATATATTTTCGTGACGGGCGGGGTGGTATCGGGGTTGGGCAAAGGGCTGGCGGCTTCGTCCATCGGTTGTCTGCTCGAAGCGCGCAGCTTGTCGCTCACGCTGATGAAACTCGACCCGTATATCAATGTAGACCCCGGCACGATGTCGCCGTTCCAACACGGCGAAGTCTATGTCACGGACGACGGCGCGGAGACCGATCTCGATCTCGGCCACTACGAACGCTTCACGCACGCGCGACTGTCGCAGGCGAACAACTGGACGACCGGGCGCATTTATCTCTCCGTCATCGAGAAGGAACGGCGCGGCGACTATCTCGGCAAGACGATTCAAGTCATCCCGCACATCACCGACGAGATCAAACAGGCTGTGCGCGCCGTCGCGGCGAAAGGTAATCCGGACATCGTGATCGTCGAGATTGGCGGCACGGTCGGCGACATCGAGTCGCTGCCGTTTCTCGAAGCGATCCGGCAAATGGGGAACGAGGAAGGGCAGCAAGGCGCGGTCTTCATACACCTGACGCTCGTGCCGTACATCGCCGCGTCGGGCGAATTGAAGACGAAGCCGACGCAGCATTCGGTGCGCGAGTTGCGCGAGATCGGCATCGCCGCCGACATCCTCTTGTGCCGCTCTGATCGCCCGCTCTCGCGCGACCTGCGCTCGAAGATCGCGCTCTTCTGCAATGTGACCGAGCGCGCCGTCGTCACCGCGCTGGATGTGGACACGATCTACGATGTGCCGCTCGCGCTGCATGAGCAGGGCTTGGACGAGTTGATCGTCGAATCGCTCGGCTTGAAAGAGCGCGCCGGCCACATTGACCTGTCGCACTGGCGCGAACTGGTCGCGACGATCCGCGAGCCTGCGGCCGGCGAAGTGTCCATCGGCATCGTCGGCAAGTACGTCGAGTTGGAAGATTCATATAAATCTCTGCGCGAGGCGTTGACACACGGCGGCGTGGCGAACAACTTGCGCGTCAATGTGCGTTGGGTCGAGTCGGAAGAGTTGATGGGCGACGACTATGAAGAGCGCCTGCGCGACTTCGACGCGATCCTCGTGCCCGGCGGCTTTGGCAAGCGCGGCGTCGCGGGCATGATCCGCGCCATTACTTATGCGCGCCGTTCGCGCACGCCCTACTTCGGCATCTGTCTCGGCATGCAGACCGCGACCATCGAGTACGCGCGCACGGTCTGCGGTCTCACGAACGCCGACTCGACCGAGTTCGACGCGGACACGCCGTATCCCGTCATCTTCAAGCTGCGCGATCTGGTGGGCGTCGAAGAGTTCGGCGGCACGATGCGGCTGGGCGCGTGTCCGTGCCGGCTCGCGCCTGATAGTCTGGCGCGCGAAGTTTATGGCGGCGCAAGCGAGATCGGCGAGCGACATCGCCACCGCTATGAGTTCAATCCTGAATTCCGCGAGACGTTGGAGCGCGCAGGCTTGCGTATCAGCGGCGAGTCGCCGGACGGGCGTTTCGTCGAGATGGTCGAGTTGCCGCGCGCAACGCATCCGTGGTTTTTGGGTTGCCAGTTTCACCCGGAGTACAAATCGAAGCCGCTCGCCGCGCACCCGCTCTTCACCTCCTTTGTGCGCGCCGCTTACAACAATCGCATGCGTGATGAGAATGCAATGCACGACACGCCGCAAGCCGAACCCGCGCAGCCGGAACGCATAGGCGTCGCGGGCGATGATTAGCTAGTCGCGCAAGGTGGTACGTCGGTGCGTGCGGGTGGCATGTTATCATGCGGCGGGCCGGTTGGGTTGTGAGCATCTATTGAGGACGCGCGGATGTCAGTTCAAATCGCTAAGCATTGGTTCACCGTTGCCGAGTATGACCGCATGGGCGCGGCTGGTATCTTTCCGGCAGGCGCTCGGGTTGAGCTGATTGAGGGAGAGATTATCGAGATGTCACCCATCGGCAAACGCCATGCTGCGTGCGTCAATCGGCTTACTACGTTGTTGGTACGGGCGATTGATCCGGCGGGCATTGTTAGTGTGCAAAACCCGATCCGGCTGCATGACTTCTCCGAACCGCAGCCGGACGTTGCCATCCTTAAGCCGCGCGCAGATTTTTACGCCCAAGCGTTGCCCGCGCCCGCCGATGTGCTGTTCATCATCGAAGTGTGCGACACGACGTTGGAGTATGACCGGCAGATCAAGTTGCCGCTCTATGCGCGGGCGGGCATCGCAGAAGTGTGGCTCGTCAATCTCGCCGACGAGCAAATCGAAACCTACACGCAGCCGGTGGGCGACGCCTATCAAATTACTGCCCACGTCCAACGCGGCGCAGACGTGCAGGCGCAGGCAAGCGCCGACCTGCGCATCAGCGTCGCCGCCGTGCTTGGCTGAGCCGCGCAGGCTGGTAACTGCGCATGGTACGATAGGTGTTGGAGGTCTATATGGTCACAGAAATCAAACCATTATTAACGGTCGCTGACCTTGACTTGATGCCTGACGACGGCAACCGCTACGAAATTATCGAAGGAGAGATACTCGTGTCTCGTGCGCCCAGCCTTGCTCATCAGCGCGTGTCCAGAAACCTGTTGGTGTTGTCCTGCACCCAGGT
>JANMAD010000219.1:0-12060 GCA_031359515.1 Acidobacteriota bacterium
CCTAAAATTTTCAAAACTAGAAATGGAGATATTAAAGGATGATCGCGATAACAAGAATTACATTCGGTTTTTGTTTGACGGCAAGAAAGTGAGTTTATGCAAAAACCATTCTGATTGTCCTTTAGATATGATTATAAAAACCTTCGATAATTACTTGGTCAGAAATGTTGATAATATTTGTCACGTTAGAAAAAATAATAAATTTGATTATATACAGTTTTGTGTAATTGTCGTTGTTTGTACAACATTTGTCACTATTGCATTGCTCCTGATGAAACTAGCAAAACTGAAAACTGTTGATGAATTACGACGCCTTACCACATCTAAACGCTATGCTGAACGCGACGAGTGGCTTGCTGCTCGGCGCGGGTTTTTTCTTTATCCGGCGGCGCATGATCAGCGCGCATCGGGCGTGCATGCTGGGCGCGCTCGCCGCGTCCATCATCTTTCTCGTCTCCTATCTCGTCTATCACGCGCATCACGGCACGACACGCTTCGCCGGAGAAGGCGCGGCCCGGCCTGTCTATTTTTTTATTCTGACCACGCACACGATCTTAGCCGTCGTCATCGTCCCGTTGATTCTCATCACGCTCCGGCGCGCCCTACGCGGCGAGTTCGGGCGGCATAAGCGGCTGGCGCGTTGGACGTTTCCGCTCTGGTTCTACGTTTCCATCACCGGCGTGCTGGTCTATCTGTTCCTCTATCAACTCTATCCTGCGCGCTAAGCTTAACCTTATGACGGAGCAAAACGGCCATCAGTCACCGCCCGCAACGCTTTTGCCCGCGCAGAGGCGCCGCCGCCGGCCCTGGTCGCTCATGATAGTCGCCGCGCTCTTTATCATCGCGCCGTTCCTGACATGGTATGGCACATGGTTCGGGCGCGCATTGAGCGACACACAGATCGAGCAATATCTCAGAGACGAAACTAATCCGCGCCACGAACAACACGCGCTCTCGCAGATCGTCGAGCGCATGATCCAACCGAACACAGACGCGCGCCACTGGTATCCGCAGATCGTCCAGCTTGCCGCCAGCAAACACGCGGACGTGCGCATGACGGCCGCATGGGTGATGGGCCAAGATGCGCGCGTGGGCGAGTTTCACGAAGCGTTGTTGCGCTTGCTCGCGGACGACGAGCCGATTGTCCGGCGCAACGCCGCGCTCGCGCTCGTCGCTTACGGCGACACGCATTGTCGGCCAGAGCTAGTTAGCATGTTGCGTCCCTACACATGCAATGCGCCGCTCGCAGGCGAGGTGGTCTCGATCCTGTCCATCGGCACACCGATCAAGCGCACGGGTATGCTCGCCCGCGTTAAGCTCAACACAGAGCAGCGCGCCGAAATTCGCTCGCCCCTACCCGGTAGGATCGAGCAACTGATGATCACTACGGGCGCGCAAGTTGCGGTCGCTCAGCCCTTGCTCACGCTTGCGCCGGACGACGATACAGTGCTGAGCGCGCTAGTGGCGTTGCGTTACATCGGGAGCGCCGAAGATTTAGCGGAAGTCGAACATTATGCTGGCAGCGAGCCGGGGCGAACAGAGCACATAAAACAGGAAGCGGCGCTGACGGTTGCAGCCATCAAGCGCCGCGCGGCGGAAACGAACGGGCAGAAATAAAGCGATTTACGGGGCAACGGCCGGCGCGTCAGGCAAGGTGATGCCGTGCGCTGATTCCCAATCGGCGGTCGGCACCATCTCGATAGCATCCCACGGGCAGCCGTCGAGGAACGCGCCTTCCGGCCCTTTCGAGATGCACTTCTGACAACCGATACAGAGTTCCGGGTCAACCTCTATCCGCCCGAACGGCGGGTGATCTTCATCCGGCACCCAGAACATGCAAGCCTCAATCGGGCAATACTCGATGCACGCGGGCGAGCCGGCACAACCGGTGCAGCAATCGGTCGTGATGGCCAATATGCGCGGTTTCTTCTTCCGCGTAGCTTTGCCGTCGCCGACCGACATCGGCCAATGTTTTTCGATCACTTCAATCATGCATGAACCCCGGCGGCTGTTATGAAATATAACGAGCGCGAGTAATTTAACACGCCGCCAATAACGTCACAATCACAAATCAACGGATGTGTGCAATCGTTGCCAGCAACTCTCAACGATGCGGCACGAGCCGCCAGCGACCGTAGGCGACGAACGCCGCAAGCAGTCCCACCACCAACGGGATCAGGGCCGGCGCGACATCACCGCCTGCCAGCGTGACCACTGTCGCGCCGATCATGAGAATCACCAACCCGGCGGCGGCCAGCGGCGTCAGCCCAGGCCGTATGTGCAGCAGTCCGGGCAGGATCAGGCCGAGCGCACCCAGCACCTCGACCACGCCGATGAAGCGCAGGAACAGACCCGGTAACTGCCCCGGCCCCTTCAGCGCATCAAGCGGCAGCACCAGCTTCATGCCACCCGCGAACAGAAAGAGGAGCGCGAGCAGTGCCTGCACGATCCACAATGCGTAGTTCATAAACAATCTCCTTGATGGCGACTCATTGCCGTCTGCCCAAGTTGGCTGTGGTGAAATCATGGCCTCCTACGTAGAGAACTTATAGCTTTGCCGTGGTATAGCGCCCGCCAGCAGGTCGCAACGGGACTTTGAATTGCGCGCGTCTCGCGGATGAAAGCAACGCCATTCGCGGTCGGCTCGAATGAAGAATTCGCTTGACACGACCGCTTCAGTTAGCTTGGTTGGCTTCGGTGTAAGCAAGTATAAAAGCGATGATAGCAATGCTCAGACATAAAGGAGAAAACAGCCATGTATCCCAATGAGCAAACGGTGTGTCGCGCACCTGCTTGAAGAATCCAACCAGCCTGAACTCTCCAATTGCCCGGAGAAAGAAGAGGAGTGCAAACGCCCAAGTTCCCCAACGGAAAATCCAGTGCGGAACGATGTCCCCTAAAAATCTGAGCTGACCGAGAATTACAGCTATCGCCAATATAAACGCGAAGGCCACCAAAATCGTGCCCCCGACGGACGGCTTAAAAGCTCGCACATTGCCCCGGCTTGGCACGGCGACGGTCGGCACGGCGACACCGATACCAAATTTTCCGCCCGTCGCCCAATATAAATGAAACAGGCTTATCACTGCGAAAATAACCGCTAACAAAATTCCCAAAATGCGCATAATAAATTTCTCTTTACTCATCCTCTTCAATAGCAGCTTGATTATCATTATCTTACGGGGCGCAGTATATCACTCTGTATAGGCGTGATATACTGCGCCCCGTAGGATAACCACACTATCAATTCCAGCAGAAGTAGGCGTCACGTGGTCGGTGAAAGGCGACCGGCGACCGCGCGCTCGGACGGCGGCGGCGCGAACATTGGGGGAATGAAAACTGTAGCTGGCATCTTTAGCGCACGGGCGGACGCGGAACGGGCGGTTGAGCGTCTGCGTGCGCTCGGTATAGCTGAGAATAATATCTCGCTGCTCACGCCCGGCACGACGCCTGCGGAGATCGACGCGCAAGTGCCGACGACTGAGACTGAGCAGCCGGGGATGGGCAAGACGTTTGGCGGCGTGGTCGGCGGCGCGGTGGGCATCGCAGGTGGAGCGCCTCTGGGCTTGGCGCTGGCGAGCCTGCTCGTGCCGGGTGTCGGGCCTATATTGGCGGCGGGCGTGATTGGCGCGGCGTTGCTTGGCGCGGGCGGCATGGCGGCCGGCGCGGCGGCGGGCGGCAGCATGGAAGAGCATATTGCCACCGGTCTGCCACACGACGAGTTGTTCGTCTATGAAGACGCACTGCGGCAAGGGCGCACAGTGGTCATCGCCGTCGCTGATGAAGAGTTAGGCGAGCCGGGGCAGACGGCCCTTGCGGATACGGGCGCGGAGAGTGTTGATGCGGCGCGCGAAGACTGGTGGATCGGTCTGCGCGATTCAGAGTCCGAAGCGTATACGGGGCAGGGAGGCGATTTCACGAAAGATGAGACGGCGTACCGGCGCGGCTTCGAGGCGGCGCTTAACCCGCGTGCGCGCGGTAAGGCTTACGCCGACGCGCTCGAACGTATGCGTGCGCACTACGGCGACGTATACGCGACCGATGCCTTTCGCCGTGGCTACGAGCGCGGACAAACGTACAACGAACAGATGCGGGAGCGCTTTAAGGGTTGAAGGACACGCTGCTCAGCATCGTCATCCTCGTCGCTATCCTGGGCGTGAGCGCGCTCATCACGCAATGGTTTGCGCGCACGATGTACACACGCTGCGCCGCCTGCGGCACGCTCAATGCGAAGCGGCGCACGCATTGTCGCAACTGCGGGCAAGCCTTGCAGTGATGTGAGGTAACAGCATTCGATGCGTAGCGGTAAATATGTCTGCTTCTGTTTGTTACTATTACTCTTGAGCACCGAAGCCAACGCACAAGATTCAGCCAAGCCCATTCCCTCCGCATGGCGCACGCACGCGGAACAGACCGACTACCGCGAGACGCCGCGCTATGACGAGACCGTCGCTTTCTGTCGCAAACTCGCCGCCGCTTCACCGCTCATACGCTATACGGAAGTTGGTCGGAGCGGTGAGGGCCGCGTTCTGCCGCTCCTCATCGCGGCGACAGGCGACACCTTCACGCCCGCCGCCGCGCGGGCCGCGCACAAGGCGGTTGTCTTTATACAGGCGAACATACACGCGGGCGAGACCGACGGCAAAGACGCCGGGTTAGCACTGCTACGCGACATCGCCATCACGAAGACGCGCACCGGTCTGCTTGAGCATGTCGTCGTTCTCTTCATGCCGATCTACAACGTGGACGGGCACGAGCGGCGCAGTCCTTATAATCGGATCAATCAGAACGGGCCGGCCGAGATGGGTTGGCGCGCGAACGCGACCAATCTGAATCTGAATCGCGATTACATGAAAGCCGATGCGCCAGAGACGCGCGCGTGGTTGCGCCTGTGGAATAACTGGCAGCCCGATCTCTTCATTGATTGCCACGTAACGGACGGCGCGGACTTTCGCTACGACGTGACCTACCAGTATGAAGCGGGCGAGAATGTGCCCGCGCCTCTGCGCGATTGGTGGCGCACGGCTTACGAGGGGCGCATCGTGCCCGCGGCCGAATCGGCTGGGCGGCTGTTCTCCACCTATCTCGTCTTCCGCGACAACCGCGATCCGATACACAAAGGCGTCGAAGGTTTTATCGGCACGCCGCGTTTTGCCACGGGCTATACGCCCCTGCGCAACCGACCCGGTCTGCTCATCGAGACGCACATGCTCAAAGACTATCGCACGCGTGTGCTGGGCACTTATGATCTGCTGCGCGCCTCGCTCGCAGAAGTGAACCGCGATCCTGAAGGTTTAATGCGCGCCGGCCGGGCGGCCGATGAGCAGGTTGTGAGCGAAGGGCGCATGTATGATCCGGCGCGCAAGGTTGCCTTACGCATCGATTTTACCGAGAAGTCTGTGCCGCGCCTGATTAAAGGCGTCGAGTTCCACACAGAGTTGAGCAATATTTCCGGCGCGGCGCGCGTCGTCTATGGCACGAAGCCATTCGATTACACCGTGCCTTTCTTCAACGAGACGCATGCCACCGTCGCAGTTGCGCCGCCGCTCGCGTACATCATCCCGCCGCAATGGAGCAGTGTGATCGAGGTGCTGGCCGCGCATGGCTTGGAACTGCGCCGGTTGGCCGAGCCGTGTACGGTTGATGTCGAGAGCTATCGGTTCAGCGAAGTGAAATGGGGCGGCAGTTCGTTCGAGGGGCGTGTACTTGTGACGCAGAAGAATCAGACCGTGCGCGAGCAGCGACTGTATCCGGCCGGATCGGTCGTCGTGCCAATGGCGCAATCGGCCGCGCGCGTCGCGCTCAACCTGCTTGAGCCGGACGCGCCGGACTCGTTCATCGCATGGGGCTTTTTCAATTCTATCTTTGAGCAGAAAGAGTTCGGCGAGAGGTACGTGCTGGAAAAGTTAGCGCGTGAGATGTTAGCGCACGACGAGAAATTGCGCCGCGAGTTTGAGCAGCGCGTGGCGAACGATCCGAAATTCGCCGCCAGCGCACGCGACCGTCTGATGTTCTTCTACGAACGTTCGCCCTATTGGGACAGGCAGATGAATCTTTACCCGGTCGGGCGCATCACGACGGCGCTCGATGTGCGCTATGTCGAGCGCGGCCAAGCGGGGCAAAAGTGAAAGAGGATGCGGCCGTAATCGTAACGGCGCATCCCCTAGTTGCTACTTTGTGCTAAGCTCGCTTACTCGCTAAACCGTTCGCCGGCCCGATAGCAGTTGGATGACGAACAGGACAAGTGCGACGACGAGAATCAGGTGAATCAACCCGCCACCGATGCCGCCGACAAAACCGAGCAGCCACAACACCAACAGCACAACTAGAATCGTCCACAACATGATCGCATTCTCCTTTGGTTCAGTTGTCTATCAAATCTCTTTTGGTTCGCTTGAACCCGCCACGCTTGAGAAGTGCAACGAGCATGCCACGGGCGCAGGAAGAACCACCCCTGCCCAAAAAACTCTGCATAAGTTTAGTTTGACCGATAGATGATGATACCAACGCCTGTAGAAATTCTTTCAGAGCGTATGATTGTACGGAAATATAGCCAGGATTGGCTGCTGTTGGTGTCTCAATATCGGCCAGCGACCATAACCGTTTGCGCTTGACGCTCTATGGAAATCTATCTGTGGTAAGGAGTGTCCGGCAGCAATTCATCATTGTGCTTCGTGCTTACGAGGGTCGCGCTTGGTTGTGAGGTCCTTTGACTGAACGCCCTGAGGGACGGCAAACTGTCGGAGTTGCGAAGAGATGTTTGGTCATGGCAATGCATCTTATACGGCTGAGCAACCTACGAACGGCGGCGCTCAGTTGCAAACCTAAATGGATTATTGCTCAACCATTGTATCTGTAAGATCAGCCCGGCGCGGCAAAACAAGAAAGGAAGCGCTCAGGTGAGTTTCAAAGAAAATCTTCTGCTCCTGCTGTTAATGCTCTTGATCACAGGACTTAATATCTCCGCGCAAACGCCCTCCTTACCGCTTAACGAACGAGTGCTGGTGGTTTACAACGCAAATGCGCCCGCATCGTTAGACGTTGCCAACTACTATATGGCGCGCCGCGCCATCCCCCAGAGCAATAGGTGCGCCATCTCTCCGCCAGAGTCTGACGGTGTGAATGTGAGCGTCGTGGCTGCAACGGTCAAAACTCCTATCAAAAACTGCCTCAACGCCATCGGCCGCGACAACATTCTCTATATCGTGCTGGCCTATCAGACGCCATATCGCCTTGAGGGATTGCCCTTTGGCAGAGAATTGCAAACTAGGGCGCTCGATCAATTCATTGCCGATATTTGGGACGAGTATGCGCCGGATGATGCACACTTCATCGATCATCCATACTATGCAGCCGCGCAAAGTCAGGGCAATGTTTACCGCCCCTTCGTCTCGCTCGCCGACTACCGCCTACAGCCAACAGCAAAACATCTCTATTCGGTGTGGCGGTTAGACGCAGCCAGCGCCGACCTGGCAAAGGGTCTGGTTGATAAAGCGATTACAGCAGAGACAAACGGGCTGGCAGGCCAAGCTTGTCTTGACCCAAGATCTTCTATCTATAGCAGTGTACCTGATACCGGCTATCTTGCCGGTGAATGGGACCTGCACCGCGCCGCCATCCTGGCCGGACAAGTAGGTTTGACTGTGGCGGAAGATGACAATGATGCGGAATTAGGTACGCCGCCGGCAGCTGCACGCTGTGACAACGCGGCGCTTTACTCCGGTTGGTACAGCCTCAATAACTACAACGATGTATTCACCTGGAATCCCGGGGCCATCGGTTTCCACCTTGATAGTCTGTCTGCCGCTAACCCGCGCGCTGGTGCCAACTGGGCGGCTAATGCTCTGCTGCGCGGCATCACTGTGACGAGCGGGGCCGTGGACGAGCCTTACCTTGAGGGTCTGCCGCATGCTGACGGCATTTTCCGTAACCTGTTTGAAGGAGCCAATGTCGGCGATGCTTTTCTACGGAACACGGCATTCTTGAAGTGGATGATTATTAATGTGGGCGATCCGCTTTACCGGCCATTTCAAAATGGGCTTGCGCCGTTTAACTCACCAAATCATACTGAGACATCTCTGGCGCTCAATCCTAATTTTGTTTACGGCGGTCTCAACAGCGTCGGCACGGTAACATTGAACAGTCCAGCGCCTCAGGGCGGCGCGCTAGTCACCATCACGCATAACTACGCCTCCCTTGTAAGTACACCGGCAAGCGTTACAGTTCCCGCAGGGGCGACCAGCGCGTCTTTTACGATCACAACTAATGTTGTTACGGCTGACGCCGCAGTCACCATCACTGCCGCTTACGCCGGCACGATTATCTCTAATACGCTCCTTGTGGCCTCGCGCACGGAAGGCTTTCAGGATGGAGCAGATTGCGACACCATCCACGGCTGGGCATGGAATAGAGAGCAACCTGATGCTCCGCTCAATGTTGACATCTACGATGGCAACAACTTACTGGCGACCGTGCCGGCCAACGACTTTCGTCAGGATTTACTCAACGCAGGCATAGGCAATGGCTATCATGGTTTCGACTATGCGACGCCCGCCAGTTTGCATGATGGTCAGCCGCATTCAATTCATGTGAGATTTGCCGGCACCAATATTGATTTACAGAACAGCGGAGGGGCAGTCACTTGTCCGATCCCGACGCCGACGCCCACGCCCACACCGACGCCGACCCCTTATCCGGCGGGCACAAACGTGGCCTTAGCGAGTAACGGCGCGGTCGCCTTGGCCTCCTCGACCTACAGCAGTGCTTATCCCGTCAATGCCGCTATTGACGGCGACCGGAAGGGGCTGAACTGGGGCGCGGGCGGCGGCTGGAACGACGCGACGGCTAACGCCTACCCGGACACTCTGGAAGTTGATTTCAGCGGTAGCCAGACGATCAACGAGATCGATGTCTACACATTGCAGGATAACTACAGCAGCCCAGTCGAGCCGAACGGCACTATGACCTTCAGCCAGTACGGCGTGACGGCCTTTAACGTGCAGTACTTCGACGGTGCGAACTGGCAACTTGTGCCCGGCGGCAGTGTGACGAACAACCGGCTGGTGAAACGGTCGTTGGTGTTCGCGCCGGTGAGTACCAGTAAGATTCGGATTCAGGTTCAGAGTGCGCTGGCCGAGTACAGTCGCATCACCGAGGTCGAGGCGTTCACGGCGGGCGCGACGCCTACACCGACACCGACCCCTAACCCGACGCCGACCCCCAGCCCGACGCCTACGCCCAGAATTAATGTCGCGCAGGCCAGCAACGGCGCGGTCGCCTCGGCCTCCTCAAGCTACAACAGTAACTACCCGGTGGCAGCGGTCAACGACGGTGAGCATAAAGGGGTCAACTGGGGCGCGGGCGGCGGCTGGAACGACGCGACGGCTAACGCCTACCCGGACACTCTGGAAGTTGATTTCAGTGGTAACCAGACGATCAGCGAGATCGATGTCTACACCTTGCAGGATAACTATTATAATCCGGTCGAGCCAACTCTGAGCATGCCGTTCAGTCAGTACGGGCTGACGGACTTCGCGGTGCAGTACTGGGACGGGACGGGCTGGATAGACGTGCCGGGCGGTACAGTGGTTGGCAACAGATACGTGTGGCGGCAGTTTATATTTTCGTCCGTCACTACAGGCAAGATCAGAGTGCTGGTCAACAACGCCTTCGCAAGCTATAGCCGGGTTGTGGAGATAGAGGCATATTAACTGCGGGCTGCATTGCCGCAAAACTGAGCAGCTATCCGAGGCATATTCACAGGCAACGCGGCTGTACACAACGTACATCCTGTGGTCGGATGATTTGCGGCATAAAGGTTGGTTAAGAATATCAACTGAAACAATATGTAATTAAAGTCATGCTGGACGAGCGCGAACGGGAATGTTACATTGTCAGTGTGGTTGTTTCTGACGATCACACATTAGCTATGAGGGTTTGTTCCGCTACAGCCGCGCATTAAACCCCACGCTCCGCCGTGCTGGTGACTCCACCGCCGCGAATCATTCTCAACTTAAATGAAGTTCGTCGCCACGCCCGGCGCGTTCCCCCGAATGCGTGCGTCGCGTTGCGCTAGGAGTTGTTGTTATGCCCTTGTCACGTCTGCTCCCCCGCACGCAAAAGAAGACGAGCCTCGCGCTCGGTCTGCTCTCGCTAACGATCATTCTGGCCGGACTCGGCTTTGCGTTGTACCAACAGGTGCGCCCGCCCGCAGTGCAGCAGATCAACTACACGGAGTTGCGCAAACTGGGCGATGGCACTGACGCAAGATCGCTCACCGTCAACGGTGAGTTGCTCGTCGTGACGCGGGCAGACGGGACACTTGCGCAAGCCGTCGTCACCAATACGGCGGCGCAGCAGGAGATCGTTAGTGCTTTCGACCGGCAGCACGTGCCGATTGAGTTTCGCTCACTTGAGCCGGGATTGCTCACGACCACGCTGAACTGGGGCATCGCCATCATCATGCTCGCGCTGGCCGGGTTTATCGGCTGGCGTGTTTATGCCAGTCTTGGCGGCGGGCAGAGCGCCTTCCTTGTCGCCGACGCGCAGGGGCAGCAGCCTGTCAGTTTCGACGAGGTCGCGGGTGTGGACGAAGCCAAGCACGAGTTAGCCGAGACTATTGAGTTTTTGCGCGACACGGCCAAATTCAGCCGGCTTGGCGGGCGCGCACCACGCGGCCTCTTGCTGTCAGGCCCGCCGGGCACAGGCAAGACTCTGCTCGCACGCGCCGCCGCACATGAAGCGGGCGTGCCCTTCCTGTCCGTCTCCGGCTCAAGCTTTCAAGAGAAGTTCGCCGGTCTCGGCGCGGCCCGCGTCCGGCGTCTGTTTGCACAGGCGCGGAAAGCTGCGCCCTGCATTATCTTCATTGACGAGATCGACGCGCTTGGGCGTAGTCGTGGGCGCGGCGGCGACTCTGCCTCCGCCGATCAAGATCAGACGCTCAACCAGTTGCTCGTCGAGATGGACGGCTTCGATCAGTCCAACGGTATCGTCGTCATCGCTTCGACCAACCGGCCGGACATCCTTGATTCCGCACTGACGCGTCCCGGTCGCTTCGACCGCGAGATCACAGTCGGCCTCGCCGGCGCAAACGGGCGTGAAGCGATCCTCAAGGTGCATGCACGCAAGCTTACGCTGGAGCCTGACCTCGATCTCGGTTGGCTCGCACGCGGCACACCCGGCTTCTCTGGTGCGGACTTGGCTAATCTCTTGAACGAAGCTGCCATTGCCGCGACACGCGATAACGCACAGTCCATCGCCCGCACACACGTCGAATACGCACGCGATAAAATCCTGATGGGCGCGGAACGGCACGGCTTTATGATCGATGAAGACGAGCGGTATGCGACGGCGGTGCATGAAGCCGGGCACGTCGCAGTCGGTCTCGGCGTGAAGCACGGCGATCCGATTCACAAGGTCTCGATTCTGCCGCGCGGTCGTGCCCTCGGCGTCACGCAGGCGCTGCCCGACCGTGACCGTTTGATGAAGACGCGCGAGTATCTCGAAGATCAGATCGCGATGTTATTGGGCGGTCGCGCCGCCGAACAAATCTTGCTCGACACGATGACGGCCGGCGCATCAAACGACATTGAGCGCGCGGTCGAGATCGCGCGCAAGATGGTGTCCGAGTACGGTATGAGTCCGCTTGGGCCGATTCATTTGGGCAAACAGGATGACCCGCACAGTCAAACTTTGCTCGACCGGATTGAGCGTGCGACGAACGACATCATCAACGCGCAGATGCAGCGCGCCTGCGACATGGTGACAGCGCGCCGCACGGAGATCGCGCAACTTGTCGCCGGGCTGATGGAGCGCGACACGCTCGACGCAGACGAGATACAAGAATCATTCGGTCTCAAAGCAGCTAAGCAAGCGGCATAAGGAGTAGGCAGTAAGCCGTAAGCAGCAGGCAATCCCTTTCGATTGCCTGCTGCTTTTGCTTTTCAATTGGCAAGCGTTATAGCAGTTGGCGTGGGCCGTGCCCGCGCCGGCGCAGCATAAAGTCAGTACCGCCTGCGGTAGCGGGCGGGTCATACACTCATTACACACCCCCCCCCTACC
>JANMAD010000226.1:0-15407 GCA_031359515.1 Acidobacteriota bacterium
TGATCGACGAGGCCGCTTCGCGCTTGCGTATCGAGATCGACTCGCTGCCGATAGAGATTGATCAACTTGAGCGCGAGATCATGCAGTTGGAGATCGAGCGGCAAGCGTTGCAGCGCGAAGAGGACGAACGCTCGAAGGCACGGCTGCACGACATCGAGCAGCGCATCGCCGATCTGAAAGAGAAATCCACAGGCATGAAGGCCAAGTGGCAGTCGGAGAAAGAGCACATCGAGCGGATGCGGACGGTTAAGGCCGAGCTTGAGCAGTTGCGGCTGCAACTCGATCAGGCGCGCAACGCGGGTGATTTGGGGCGCGCGTCCGAACTTCAGTACGGCAAGATTCCTGAGCTTGAGCAGCGCTTTGCAGCCGAACAGGCGAAGCTCGCGGAGATACAGCAAGAAGGCGTGACGCTCAAGGAAGAGGTGGACGAGGAGGACGTGGCGCTGATCGTCGCCAAGTGGACGGGCATTCCGGTCTCGAAGATGCTGGAAGGCGAGATGCAAAAGCTCGTCACGATGGAGGAGCGACTGGGCGAGCGCGTCATCGGGCAGAGCGAGGCGTTGACGGCCGTGGCGAACGCGGTGCGGCGTGCGCGGGCGGGACTGCAAGACCCGAACCGGCCCGTCGGCTCGTTCATCTTTCTGGGGCCCACGGGCGTCGGTAAAACTGAGACCGCGCGTGCGCTCGCGGAGTTTTTGTTCGACGATGAGCACGCACTGATCCGGCTCGACATGTCCGAGTACATGGAGAAGCACGCGGTTGCGCGCATGATCGGCGCGCCGCCGGGCTATGTCGGTTATGAGGAAGGCGGGCAGTTGACCGAAGCGGTGCGGCGGCGGCCGTACAGCGTCATTCTCTTCGACGAGATCGAGAAGGCGCATGCGGACGTGTTCAACGTGCTGCTGCAAATCCTCGACGACGGGCGTTTGACCGACTCGAAGGGGCGCACGGTTGATTTCAAGAACACGGTCTTGATCATGACCTCGAATCTTGGCAGCCGTGAGATACAGGCCATCGGCGATGATGAGAAGAGCGTGCGCGAAGCGGTAACGGATGTCCTGCGCGAGCATTTCAAACCGGAGTTTCTGAACCGCATTGACGACACAGTGATCTTCCATCAATTGTCGCGCGAACAGATCGTGCAGATCATTGACGTGCAACTCGCGCGGCTGCGGCAGATGCTGGCCGAGCGCAACGTCACACTCATGCTGGACGATGCGGCGCGTGCGCTGCTGGCGCGCGAGGGCTACGATCCGATGTACGGCGCGCGGCCTCTGAAGCGCGCGATCCAGACGCTGATCCAGAATCCGCTCGCGGTCAGACTGCTGCGCGGCGAGGTGCAATCAGGTCAGACGTTGCGCGTCACGGCCGAGGGCGACGAGATGAAGTTCAACGCCGACCTGGCGGCGGCAGCAGCGTAGTAAATGATGTAGGATGAACGCGGCCACGATGCGGCGGACTTTTATTCAGCCAGCATCGTGGCGCAGACATCATTCATCAGGAGCGGATCAAGTTTCATGTTTCGTAGGCGACGATGGCACGGGCAACAGAGCGAAGCGGCGACGGCCGCAGATGATGCGTTGACTGATGCGGGCGAAGAGCAAGTTGAAATGAGCATGACTGAAGAGAATGGAGCAAAGACGGCGCGCGACAAGGATGCGCCGAACGTGCGCGTGGTGGATCGGCGGCGCGTGTGGACGGACGAGTCGGAGGAGGGTGCGACGGTGCAAGAGGGTGCGGCGGCTGCGCCGAATTTGCGGCCGACGGTCGTGGAAGAGTTGGAGGCGCGCACACGCGCGGCCGAGCAGAAAGCTGCGGACGTGCAGGCGCGCTTCGAGCAGGTGCGTGCGCAGTTGCAGCGCGAGACGGACGAAACGCGGCAACGCTTGAATCGCGCGGCCGACGAGCGTGCGTTGCGCGCGAAGGTCGCGTTCGTCAACTCGCTCTTGCCGGTGCTGGACAATCTGCATCTTGCCGTCAAAGCGGCCGAACAGGGCGGCGGGGTGGACGCTTTACTATCCGGTTTGCACGGCACGATCAGCGGTTTCGAGCAGGCACTCGCAGGCGTCGGCGCAGAACCACTAAACGCGGTCGGCGCGCAGTTCGATCCTGAACAACATGAAGCGGTGGACACGATTGAGGTCGAACCTGAACGCGACAACACGGTCACGGCCGAGTACAGTCGCGGCTACACGATGGGCGGGCAACTGCTCCGCCCCGCGCGCGTGCAAGTCGGGCGCGCTCGTGATGAAGCACAAGCGAGCGCAGAGTAATAAGCTGACAGACAATTTTATTGACTATCGTTAAGGAGAAAACCAAGTGGCAGCGAAAGAGTTGAAGTTCGACATAGAGGCCCGCAAGGCGATGTTGCAGGGCGTGAACGTGCTGGCGAATGCGGTGCGGGTGACGTTGGGGCCGAAGGGGCGGAACGTCGTGTTGGGTAAAAAGTTTGGCTCGCCTGTGATTACGAAGGACGGCGTGACGGTGGCGAAAGAGATCGACTTGCCGGATAAGTACCAGAATATCGGCGCGCAGATGGTGAAGGAGGTGGCCACGCGGACGAACGACACGGCGGGCGATGGCACGACGACGGCGACCGTGCTGGCGCAGGCGATCTTTCGCGAGGGCGTGAAGAACGTGGCGGCGGGCGCGAACCCGATGGCGTTGCAGCGCGGCATACAGTTGGCGACTGAAGCGGCCGTCGCGGCGCTGGAGAAGCAGTCGAAGCAGATCAAGAGCAAGGACGAATTGGCGAACGTGGCCAGCGTCTCGGCGAACAACGACCGCGAGTTGGGCGAGTTAATCTCGGAGGCGATGGAGCGTGTGGGCAAGGATGGCGTGGTGACGGTCGAAGAGTCGCGCACGATGCAGACCGAGTTGGACATCGTCGAAGGCATGCAGTTCGACCGCGGTTATCTGTCGCCCTACTTCGTCACGAACCCGGATCGCATGGAGGCTGTGCTGGACGAGCCGCTCATTCTGCTGCACGAGAAAAAGATCGCAGCGATGCGCGAACTGCTGCCGCTGCTTGAGCAAACGGCGGGACAGGGGCGCGCGATCTTGATCATCGCGGAAGAGGTGGAAGGCGATGCGCTGGCCACGCTCGTCGTCAACAAACTGCGCGGCACGGTCAAAGTCTGCGCGGTGAAAGCGCCTGCATTCGGCGACCGGCGCAAGGCGATCCTTGAAGACTTGGCCGCGCTGACCGGCGCGCGGGTCATCACGGAAGACCTCGGCATCAAGTTGGAGAACGTGACGGCCGCAGACCTCGGCACGGCGAAGCGCGTCATCGTGGACAAGGACAACACGACCATTATCGAAGGCGCGGGCCAGAGCGCGGAGATACAGGGGCGCGTGAAGACTATCCGCAAGCAGATCGAGGACAGCACGTCGGATTATGATCGCGAGAAATTGTCGGAGCGTTTGGCGAAACTCGCGGGCGGCGTGGCGGTGATCCGCGTGGGCGCAGCGACCGAGACGGAGATGAAAGAGAAGAAGATGCGCGTGGACGATGCGGTCAACGCGACGCGCGCCGCCGCGCAGGAAGGCATCGTGCCGGGCGGCGGCATCGCGCTCTTGCGCGCGGCCAAGGCGCTCGACAAACTTGAGAGCGACGACGAGGACGTGCTCACCGGCATACGCATCCTGCGCCGCGCGCTCGAAGAGCCTGTGCGCCGCATCGCGGAGAACGCTGGCGTTGACGGTGCAATCGTCATCGGGCAGGTCGAGGATTCAAAGGGCGCGAAGGGCTTCAACGCGGCGACGGGCGCGTATGAAGATTTGGTCGCCGCCGGCATCATCGATCCGACGAAGGTCGTGCGGACGGCCCTGCAAAACGCCAGTTCCGTTGCCGGTCTGCTCTTGACCGCAGGCGCGGCCATCACCGATGCGCCTGAGCCGAAGAAGGCCGGCGCGTCGCAGATGCCGGGCGGCGAGGACTACGATTACTAAAGCTGCATCGCTTTCAGTCAGTCCGTTTGTCAGTAAGCGTCCGCGTCAACCGTCTCACTTTGTCGGCGAGTTGGCGCGGACTCGCTTTCAGGCGCAAATTAGCGTTGGCTGCGCGGTCATACGGGGCCGCGCATGTGCGCGAAAAAGGATGGCAAGATTTTTGCCATCTGATAGAGTAGTATTGAGAGCGTCCCGAAACGCGACGGGACGCATCTAACAGTCGCCGAACTTAGGGCAGGGCTAACGATAGTTTTGGGACACAAATGAACCGGGACGCAGGCGTTGCTCGTATGATGTTTCGGCAAGCGTAAAATTCAGAGTTGACCGCAAGCCAGCAAGCGCGCTCGCGGCTGTTAGACAAGAAGGTAACGTAACATGGTTGATCTGGGCACTTATAAAGACCGTTTCGGTGAGAGCGGTCAACGCGTCTTCGAGTACGCGATGAGCGAGTCGAAGCGCCGCGATCAAAACTACATCGCCGTCGAGCATATCCTCGACGCCTTCATGCACGAAGAGGCCGAACTTTTCAACATGACGATGCGCGACCTCGCCATCGATCCGGTGAAGGTCAAGATACAGATCGAGCAGCGGCTCGACACCAGTCGCCAGCAGCACGTCGGCAAGGGTTTGCGCATCGCGCCGGAGACGATTGATCTGTTCAAGCGCGCGATGGAGCGCGCCCGCGCACAGGGGCGCAAAACGATTGAAGCGACCGATCTGTTCATGGCGCTCGCGCAAGAGGGCGGCGTGCTGACGGGCTTGCTGCGCAATCTCGGCGTCAACTCCGACGCGGTGACGGAGAACGTGCGCGCACGTGTCCGCACGCGCGAAGTGGACGACGAGCAGTATCGCAAGAAGTTCGAGTTGCCGCCGTACCTGAAGCATTTCGGCACAAGTCTGAATCGGTTGGCGCGCATGGACAAGATTCCGCCGACCATCGGGCGCGAGCAAGAGATTCAGCAGATGATCGAAATCCTCTGCCACCGCGAGCGCGCCAATTCGCCCATGCTCGTGGGCGAGCCGGGCGTCGGCAAGACGGCCGTCGTTGAAGGACTCGCGCGCCTCGTTGAGCTTGAGCCAGAGAAAGTGCCGGCGCGTCTGCGCGGCGCGCACATGGTGCAGTTGCAGATGGGCGGACTGGTCGCGGGCACGATGCTGCGCGGCATGTTCGAGGAGCGCATCAAAGGGATCATTGACGAAGTTAAAGAGCGCGACAACCTGATCCTCTTCATTGACGAAGCGCACACGATCATTGGCGCGGGCGCGGCGCTCGGCACGTCGTCGGATGCCGCCAACATGTTCAAGACGGCGCTGGCGCGCGGCGAGATGCGCATCATCGGCGCGACGACGATCACGGAATACAAAGAGTACATCGGTGAGGACGAAGCGCTGGCGCGGCGCTTCCGTCTGGTCAAAGTGGCCGAGCCGACGTTGTCTGAGACGCGCGAGATTTTGTTGGGTCTGCGCCCGCGGCTGGAGAAAAATTATTCGGTGACGATCTCCGACGACGCCATCAATACGGCTTTGGAGATGGCCCCGAAGTACATACGCAACCTGCACCTGCCCGACAAGGCCATCGGCTGGCTCGACACGGCCGCCGTCAAGGTCGAGATCAACGAACCGCAGACGATGGTCGTGCGGCCGGAGCACATCATTGATGTGATCTCGCAGGAGTCGCGTATCCCGCGTGACATGATCTTTCGCGACACGAACGACCGCTTCAGCAATATGGAGACGGACTTGGGCGGGCGCGTGATTGGCCAGCGCGAAGCGATCAAAGCGGTCGCGCAACGGCTGCGCTTGAACAAGGGGCCGCTCAAAGAGTCGCACTACAAACCGGACGGCGTGCTGTTGTTCCTCGGGCCGACGGGCGTCGGCAAGACGGAGTTAGCGAAGGCGGTCGCCGAGTTCATGTTCGGCGACGAAGAGAAGATGGTGCGCGTTGACATGTCCGAGTATCAGGACGGCGGCATCGGCATCGAGAAGTTGATCGGCATGCCGCGCGGCATCGTCGGCTCAGAGCGCGGCGGGATACTCACGGAGCAGTTGCGCGAGAACCCGTACACAGTGCTGTTACTCGATGAGGTCGAGAAGGCTTCGCCGTCGTTGATGAACCTGTTCCTGCAAGGCTTCGACGAAGGCTGGCTGACGGACGGGCGCGGCAAGAAAGTCTATCTCTCGGACGCCATCGTGATCATGACCTCGAACCTCGGCTCAGAGAGCTTTAAGAAATACGAGAAGCCGCTCGGCTTCGGCACGAAGACGCTGGGCGACATGCGTCAGATCAAAGGCGAGGTGATGAAGGCGGCGGAGCAACGCTTCTCGCCGGAGTTCCGCAACCGCATCGATCAGATCGTGGTCTTCTCGCCGTTGACGATGGACGAGGTCAAACAGATCGCGCAAATCTACATCGGCAAGATGCGCCGGCAGATGGAACGACAGGGCAAGACCGTCGAAGTGACGGAGCGCGCGATTGAACACCTGACCGAGAAGGGGTTTAGCCCGACCTATGGCGCGCGTTTCCTCAAGCGGTACATTGACGAAAAAGTGAAGCTACCAATCACAGCAATGTGGAAAGACGCCTCGCACTTCGTCGTGGACTACGAGAACGCCGAGATCACCATCAAGCCGCTCGACAGTTTGGACTAGCGCGAGCCTAGCGCATGCATTAACTTCAATCGAGGGTTTCAGCGCTCACAGTCGTTGAAGCCCTCTTTAACTGTCCCGCCTGCTGTTAACTCTGCTAGCGCGGGCCAAGCAGCAAACGAACATGACCAACAACTCCTCCAACCCGCGCATGCTTCGGCGCGCTCCGCTCCTGTTCTTGCTCTGCCTATGTTCGCCCTTTGCCGGCGCAGCGCAGCAGAGCGCGGCGGACAGACCCGGCGCGCAAGCAACCCAAGCAACAGTAGTCAACGAGACGGCTAAGGTTACTATTGATGCGAAGGCCGAGCAGATCATCGCACAGGCTGTCGCGGCCGTCGGCGGCAATGCGTATCTCGCCGTGCGCTCGACTGTCGGGCGGGGCGTCGTCACGCCATTTGCCAAAGGCGTCTCGCAATTGCCGCTTTCGTTCACCGACTATCTCGTCTTTCCCGACAAGGAACGGACGGAGTATCGCGGCAGCGGCAACTATTCGATTGACGCTTACGTGGGCAAGACCGGTTGGCTCTTCGACGCGGCCACGCGGGCGCTGAAAGATCAGCCGCCGGCGCGCATTGCAGACTTTCAACTTTCGCTCCGCACCAGTCTCGACAACCTGTTGCGCAACTGGTGGCGCAGAGATGGCGCAACGCTCAGCTACGTCGGTCGCCGCGAAGCCGGACTCGCGCGCCGCAACGAGACTGTGCGCCTCACTTATCCGGACGGCTTCATCATTGATTATGAGATCGGCGCGAAGGATCACTTACCCGCGAAAGCTCTCTACAAACGGAAGAACGAAGATGGCGCGGAGGTGCAGGAAGAGGATCGCTACGCGCGCTATCTAACTATCTCAGGGATCACGCTGCCCTTCATCGTCGATCACTACCGCGCCGGCGATCAGACGAGCCGCATCATCTTCGACGCCATCGAGTTTAATCAACCTGTGCCCGATACGCTCTTCGCCAAACCGGCCAGTCTCAAAGCCGTCAAATAAAAATTGCGGAATGCGGATTTCGGATTGCGGATTAGTAAGACAGGAACTGTTTCTTAATCCGCATTCCGCATTCTCATCACTCGCCCGCTACCACAGGCGATACTGACCTTGTCTTACTGCCCCGCGCCGAATCTGAGGCGATACTCGATGGAGTTCATAAAGCCGTTGACCATCGTGCGGAAATCCCCTGGATGCGCGCTCAAGTAATTCACCCAGCCGTTGAACCCGCCCACGTCCGGCGTGCGCCGCAGGTAGCCGTAGTACTGCGCCGCCACGAACGCCGTCGTCGCCTCGCGCTGTAGAGTCACTTCATCCGACTGCACGATGGCCCGTAGCACCTGCGCTCTGGTCAGCGTGCTGTTGTTCAACCTGCTTACCAGGTCGGCGCTCGTCAGCGTCACCTTCACCGTGCCATCCGGCTGCTGCGGGTCGGGCGTCGTCACTTGTGTCAAGCTATACCGCCCCAGTAAGGCACTCACATAGTTGCCATTCGCTAATGCCCCGTACTGACTGACGAACTCTGCCCTTAAGACGAAGTTGTCGGCGAACGCCGCCCGCTTGGCATTGGTCTCGGCTGCTGTCGCGCCGGTGACCGAGCGCAGGTCGGGCGCGAACTCGGCATAGGTCGGCAGGCGATTGAAGGCGGCGCGGTAGAAGACGATGGTGTAGACGCCTTTCGAGAGAAACTCCGGCGAGCCGAAGAACGCGCCGGAGACGGTGATGCGGTCACACGCGGCGGACGGGCTGGTGGGGTCGGTGTTGTTGACATTGGCGCAGTTGTTCAGGATGTTCGACCACGGCTCGGTCGGCTCCGGCTCGCGGGCGAGGAAGTCGAGATAGTGTTGGCGCACGAAGAACGGCGTCGTGAAGATCGGATTCGCTGCTCCGGTCTTGTCGTTGTCGTTGATCGTCAACGGCACGTCGCTCCACAGATCGAGTGCGGCACCGACCGGATTGAATAGCTTCAACCGCACGGTCTCACTGCCTTCCACGTGCGCGTCGTCGATCAGCGGGATAGTGAACGACTTAGTCACTTCGCCCGGCGCAAAAGTCAAAGTATCAATCGTCGTGGCGTAATCGCAACGCGCGTAGGCCGTGCCGTTCACGGTGTCGCAGCGCACGGCCGCCGGATCGTCCACGGTCATGTAACCAACCGAGGTTACACCTGATTTGTCGCCGTTGCGGAAGACGGTAATCGTCGCACGACCGTCGCCTTCGTTGGCGGTGAACGCGGTAGACTCGAACCCTACGGTGGTAGCTGCGCCGGCGGCTTGCGAGATCGTGATGAAAGAGTCGTCGGTGTGCAATATCTGGCCGCTGCGCGCCAGCCCCGGATTGGGCGCGACGGTAAAATTGATCGTGCCGTTGCCCGTGCCGCTGCTGCCCGCAGTGATCGTGATCCAGGATGCGAGGCTGGTGACACGCCACTGGCAAGTGGGGCCGGCCGTCATGTTGAGCACGCCTTGCCCGCCCTGGGCCGGGAAGTTAGAGACGGGCGCGCTGACCGCGTAGGTGCAACCGACGCTTTGCATGACGGTGAAAGTCTGACCGGCGATGGAGATCGTGCCGGTGCGGGCCGGGCCGCCGCTGTTGGAGGCCACCGTATAACTGACCGTGCCGTTGCCGCTCCCGGCCGCGCCTGCGGTGATAGTGATCCAGTCGGCGTTGCTCGTCGCCGTCCAAGCACAGTTGCTGCTGGTTGTGATGTTGACGCTGCCCGTGCCGCCGCTGCTAAAGAACATCTGGCTCGTTGCGGAGAGCGTGTAGCTGCATGGGTTATTGAGGATGGTGAAGTTCGCGTCGGAGATGTCGAAGAAAATATTGCCAACGGCCTCAACCTTGACGCGCGCCGTCGTAGTCGGCACGTTCGGCACAAGGATGTTCTCCGTGCCGTCGTTGGGCGTGCTGTTCGTGAAATAGGGGAACGTCAGACCGCCGTCCGTCGAGACGAGGATGCGCACGTTCGCGCAACTGACGGGCGCGCTCGTGGTGTTCGCCACGTTCCACGTCACGGGCTGCAAGGTGTTGCCCGCCCAATTCACGTTAGTGGCCGGCGCGGTGACGGTGAAGGGGCCGCTATCGGCGCGCACGTTGACCTGCGTCGCGGCCGAGCCGATGCCGCCACCGCCCGCGCGATTGTCGCGCGCCGTGATGCGGAAGTTCATCGTGCGCGTCGTCGTCGGCAAGCTTTCGCCAAAGGTTTGTATATTCGTCAGTATGTCCGAGAGTTGCGGGAACGTGCGCGCCGGATTGGTGGCGGGCGCGAAGGAGCGAAAGATCGGCCGCGCGCCATCGTCCGCATCGGGCGGCGACGACGGGCCGAGATCGAACTCTTCCCACGTGTAGGTGAGCGCGTCGCCGTTCGCATCGCTGCCCGCGCCGGTGAGTTTGAAAGGCGTGCGCGCGGGGATGGTATAGCTTGCGCCAGCGTCCACAACGGGCGGGTTATTGCCCGTCGCAGTCAACGTGGGGCAAATACTCCCGCCGCCAGTCGTGGTGTAGTTAACGATCTGTTCGAGGCTCGCGTTATGGAAGTATGTATCGGACGAGCGCAGGTCTTCGCTGCCGCAGTTGAAGCGATAGCCCATGATGGTCGTGCCCGTGCCCGGCTCGTAGGCAGTGCTGGCGGTGCGCTGGTTGCCGCAGTCGCCGATGTTGGCGTTGAACGTGTGCGTCGCGCCGAACTGATGGCCCATCTCGTGCGCCACGATGTAGTAGGCGATGATGTCTGAGGGGAAGACCGAACGGAAGATAGTCGCGCCGCGCCCCTTGCTCGCGGTGCAGACGACGCCGATGCCCGCCTGCCCTTGAAAGGAGAAAGCGCCGCCACTGAGCAGACGCCCGTCGAAGACGTGCCCGATGTCATAGCTGCCCGCGCCGATGACGCTATTCAGTTTGGTCGGATTCTCGTTGATCAGTGCGCCGACGTTGTCTGTCGTATAGCCGTCGGTCGTGGTGTCGGTGAAGATGATGCTCGTCTCGCCCGCGATGAGCACCAACCGGATCGCCGCATCGCGCTCATAGATAGCATCGACGAGATTGATGGTCGTCGTGATGGCGGAGAGCGCGCCGTCCACCGTGCCGCCGCCGTAAGTCTGCGTGTACTCGGCGGTCGCGGCGACGGCGAGCCGGTAGGTGCGCAAGTTCGCGCCGGAGGCGACGCGCGGGGTGAAGGATGATTCGTGCGCGGACGCACGCTTGATGGCTTCCGTCTGTTCGGCCTCTGTGACTGCGCAAGCGAGCGCGCCGGTCTCGTCAGCTATGTCTTGATGCGCGTAGGCGAGATAGGTCGCGTTGTCGCCCGCAGCGTATGGCTCAAGATAGAAAGTGCCGTGCGCGGAGAGGATGATGGCGTGCAAGCCTGCGGGCGTCCAGTCGAAGCGTGTCGTAGCTGTTGTGTCGTCCAGCCCTTGCCCGCGATAGGTTTTGATGGTGGGAAAACGGGCCGCCAAGTCCGGCTCCATGATGGCCGACTCTTCGATGCGAAAGCGACTGAGCGAGCCATCCGGTAGCGGCAGCGCGACGACTGTTTCCGTGTCGCGCGCCGCCGCCGAGAATTCCAGCGGCGCTTGCCGTAACAACTCGCCGAGACCCGCGCGGTTCAAGCGCAGTGTGCGATAGGCGCGGGGCAAACTCTGTCGTTGCGCTTGCGTCGCGGCCGCGCCTTTCCCGATCTCCTGCCAGATATTTTGCGGCGCGACATTAGTCTGCCGCGCGCTCGCCTGCCCGCGCGTGGCCGCATGCGCATGCGTGTGCCTAAGGGGCCGGAAGATGTCAGTCGCGCCGAGCGCACAGGCAAATAACAGTAACGCTGCCAGCAGCGCCAACCGCCGCACGTTCATGCGCCCCAGCCGGATGCGCGTCGTTGACCGGCGCGCATTGTATGTCTTGCTTCGCCTCATGCTCTGCCCCTCGCGCTACTTACTCGCGCGTGGCCAGCGCGAGCAAACGCCTGATGAAATTATCTGTTGGGGTGTCGGGCACGATGTCGCGCGGACGCTATCCGGGGAGTTCCACACGCGGATTAAATATACCCACGTCGCCCTTGTCGCGCAACGACCGTCAATGACAGGATATGATGCAGGAAGCGCAACCGTGGATGCAACGCTAGCGGGCGGTAGTGCGGGCCGGAGTTAAGACTTACGAACCTCCACCGCTTCGCGCGCCACGCTTTCATCAAAGGCAGGTGTCATATCCAGCACGGGCCGGCCCGCCATCTGCATGAAGAGATTTTCGTACTTGTCCACTACATGCTCCCAATCGTAATGCTCGCGCACGCGGCGCTGGGCGCGCTGGCGATAAGCGTTGACGAGCGCACCATCGCGTAAGACCCGTTGCAGTTCGGCGGCCAACTCGTCGGCATTACCGTAAGGGATGCCGGCCTCGCCGACGGCTTCGAGATTTTCGGGTGTGTTAAGCGTCAACACGCAGTTGCCGTAACCCATCGCTTCCAAGAGCGCCGGATGCGTGCCGCCGACTTCGGTCGCGTGGACGTAGCAATAAGCATTCTGTTGCAGCGCGCGATAGGCGTCGCCGAAGACAAAACTCGTGAAGATGATGCGCCGGTCGCGGCTGGCACTGGCGCGCAACTCCTTGATGTACTCGTGCGCGTAGGGCGCGTCGCCGACGACGACGAGTTTGAGCGGGGTGCGGACGCGCTTGAAGGCTTCAATGACGAGATGCGCGTTATTCTCCGGCTCAAGCCGCGAGACGTAGAGGACGTAGCGATTCGGCTCGACGCCCCACTGTTTGACGGCCGCGCGGTCGGGCGTGCGCTCAACATCCGCGCCGTAAGCGATCATCGTCGTCGGCCGGTTGTAGTATGTGCGGTAATAATCTTGAATCACGCGCGCATCCGTCACCGTCTCGTTCGGTAGCCAGGTGGCGAGCCACTCGGCGAGTAGATAATAACGCCGGGCGAGCCAGTTCCATTTCCGCCGCTTATGCTCAAGCCCGTCAACGTTGATGGCGACGGGCGTGCCGACGAGCCGGAGAATAGGCAGGAAGGGTGCGTTGGCGGCGTTGCAGATGAGCGCCGCATCGTAACGCCCGCCCGTCGCATGCAGCGCAGACAGAAACGTGTGGATGATCGTGTCGAGATATTTGTGCCGAATGGTCGGCAACACTTGCAGGCGGACACCCCTGTACTCAAGCTGGCGCGGGCTGACGTAGTGCGAGCGACAATAGACCGTCACCTCATGGCCGCGCGCCACCAGTCGCGTCGAGAGTTGTTCCGCGAACGTCTCGAAGCCGCCGTAGCTGGCGGGGATACCCCGCGTGCCCAAGATCGCGATGCGCATGACACAAGGGATGAAGGATGAGGGATGAGCGATGAATAAAAACAACAAGCTCGTGTTTTCGCTTCATCCCTTATCCCTCATCCTTCATCCTTCTCCTTTGACTCGTTGATAGACTTCTAAAGTTCGGCGTGCGTTGTCGTGCCAGTGCCAGCGGGCAGCGCGCTCAATGCCTTTGCCGCGCAACTCGGCGCGCAAGTCGGCATCATTGATCAGGCGCGCAAGCGCGTCTGTCAGCGCGCCTTCGGCGAACGGATCGACGAGCAGGCCCGCGTCGCCGACGACTTCGGGCAGGCTCGTGCAGTTGCCCGCGATGACGGGCGTACCACACTGCATCGCTTCGAGCGGGGGCAGCCCGAAGCCCTCGAAGTACGAAGGATAGACCAAGCAGAGCGCGCTCGTATAGAGCGCGGGCAAGTCTGCTTCCGGCACGTAACCTGTCAAGATCGTGTCGGCCGCGAGACCACACGCAGCAATCGTCCGCAGCGTCTCTTCATACAGCCATGCGCGTTTCCCGACCAGCACCAGTTGCGGCAGCTTAGCGTGCGCATGGGTCGTGCGCAAGGCCGCATAAGCGCGCACGAGCCGGGTCAGATTTTTGCGTGGCTGGATCGAGCCGACGGCCAAAATGTAGTCGGCCGCAATGCCGTAACGCGCCCGCACGCGCGCGATCTCGGCGCTGGTGGCCGGCGCAAAATGCGCGGCTGCCGCGAGCGGGATGACGCTGATGCGTTCGGGTGCGACCGTGTAAGTGCGCGCGATGTCGGCGCGCGTGTGCGCCGAGGGCGCGATGATGTGCGCGGCCTGGCGCGCGGTGCGGCGCACGGTCAGACGCAGTTGCAGACGGCTGCGGCGCTTGAAGGTGTCGGGCAGATGCTCGAACGAGAGATCATGGATGGTGGCGACGACGGGGCACGGCGCGAAGGGCGGCGCGGTGTATTGCACGTGCAGCACATCCACGGGGCGGCGGCGCAGTTCGCGCACGAGCGTGACGGGAATACGCACGAGCGGCGTGTGCGGCAGCGTCCGTTGCACGGCGAAGTTCGGCCAGCGGCCCGCGAAGCGCTCAATCGCTGCGCGCCGCGTCACGTAGAGCGTGTAGCGGTTCGTCGCATCAACTGCGGCGAGCGCCTCGATCAGATTCGTGATGTACGTCTCGTTGCCGGCTAGACCCGTGCCGACCGAGTGCGCGTCAATTGCGATGTGCAGGAAGCTCAAGGTTCAAGATTCAAGGTTCAAGGTTCAAGGTTCAAGGTTCGCTTGACCTTGAACCTTGAACTTTGAACTCTAACAAACAAACGGCGAGCGCCAGACGTGCGGGAAAACTGCTCCCGTCCGCCCGGCCCTCGCCAAGTGTGCGCGCACATCGGTCGCGCGTTACTTCTTGCCGGCTGCGGCTGCGCTCTGCTGCGCCGTCGTGCGCGTGTCGCGCTCGCGGATGCGGGCCGCCTTGCCGCGCAGCTCGCGCAGGTAGTAGAGCTTGGCGCGGCGCACGCGCCCGCGCTTGACCACTTCGATCTTATCTATGATCGTCGCGTGCAGCGGGAAGATACGCTCGACGCCGATGCCGAAGCTGGTCTTGCGCACCGTCATCGTCTCGCGCACACCGCCGTGCTTGCGCGCGATCACGACGCCCTCGAAAATCTGTATGCGCCACTTATTCTCGGCTTCCTTGATGCGCACATGCACGCGCACTGTGTCGCCCGGCTGAAAATCGGGAATCGTCCGGGTCATCTGTGTCTGCTCAACTGCGTCTAAGCGATTCATAGCGTCACTCCATTAATAATTTTAGATTTGTAATTTTAGATTTTTGATTAGCAGCACCTTCAGAGCGCCAATTCAATCGCAAATCAAAAATCAAAATTTATTCGTCCTGCTCTGCCAACCACGCGCGGTCTTGCTCGTCGAGCGCGGCGTGAGTCAAAAGATCGGGCCGGTTGCGCTTCGTTTTGCGCAACGCCTCGCGGCGTCGCCAGCGCGCGATCTCCGCGTGATGCCCACTCAAGAGCACTTCGGGCACATGCTGCCCGCGAAACTCGACGGGGCGCGTGTACTGCGGACAATCGAGCAAGCCCGCCGCGCTGAACGACTCGTTGACGGTCGAAGTCTCGCTGCCCAGCGCGCCCGGCACGAGCCGCACGGTTGCATCCACCAACACAAGCGCGGCCGGCTCGCCGCCCGACAAAACGTAATCGCCGATGGACAACTCATCCGTCACGACATCGGCGATGCGCTCGTCCACGCCTTCGTAGCGGCCGCAAATCAGCACGACCTGTTCCGCCTCAGCCAACCCGGCCGCGACCCGCTGCTCAAAGACCTTGCCTTGCGGCGAGAGTAGCACGACGCGCCGCTTCGTGCCCGCCAGTTCATGCGCCGTCTGTGCGCCCGTCAAAGCTTCGACCGCCGCGCAAAGCGGATCGGGTTTTAAGACCATCCCGTCGCCGCCGCCAAACGGTCGATCATCCACCATTCGGTGCTTGTCGGTCGTCCAAGCGCGTAGGTCGTGCGCGTTGATCTCGATC
>JANMAD010000242.1:0-10013 GCA_031359515.1 Acidobacteriota bacterium
GTTTAGTCCGTCCACCGCGAGCGCGACGGCGACGCGCTCAGGCAGCGGGTTGCAGATCGTGATGTCGTACTCCGCGCCCTCGCGCGCCTCTATGTACAGCCGCCCGCGTGCCGGATATTGTTGGAGCGAATAGCCGTTGACCATGACCTCAATATTGAACGACCGCTCGTAGATCGGCCGGCCGCTTTCGCGTTGCGCGGCCGCAGCGACGAGCAGTCCGCCCCCGCGCTCCGTCCCCTCACCCGTCTTGCTCTCGCCCCGCCCGCCCGCAAGCGCGGCCAACGCGCACGCGCCGGCCACCAGTAACAGACACATTCTTTGCATCGGCACACCCTCCTCTTTCAACGTTTTTCCGCCCACCGATTCCTGAACGCCGACGCCAATAATTTCTTGCGGTCTGTGGCTTGTTTTGTGATACAAGTCTGCGCGCAATTCAAACAAGGGTTCGGGTGATAATGTAGGAACTGTGAGAGGAGCAAAGGCGCTATGATCAGTTTCGATGAGGCGGAGTGCCGCGATCTGGCCCGCGCGACGCAACGCGAGTGGCTGGAGACGAATGGGCTGGGCGGCTACGCCTCAGCCACCATCACGGGCACGAACACGCGCCGTTATCACGGGCTGCTCGTCGCCGCCGTCCGCCCGCCGACCGAGCGTTCTGTTTTGCTGGCCAAGATCGAAGAAAAACTGATCATCGGCGACCAGCACTTCGACTTGTCCACCAACTACTACGAGCGCGGCACTGTTCATCCGCACGGCTACCTGTTAGCCACCGGCTTCCGGCTTGACCCGTTCCCCGTCGCCACTTATCGCGTCGGCGCATATACGCTTGAGAAGTCCGTCTTCATGTTACATGACGAGAACACGACCGTCATACGCTATAAGCTGGATGCGCCAGCAGACGTGCGCGCCACGCTCGAACTGCGCCCGCTCGTCGCTATGCGCAATTATCATGCGATGGCTCACGAAGAGGCGAACGCCTTCACACCGGTCGAAATTGAACCGGGCAATCTCCGCGTCATGCGCCGCCACGACAGCACGATGCTCTATCTCGCCCACGACGCGCAACAGATATACGCGGATAACATCTGGTATCGGCAGTTCGTGCTAATGGAGGAACGTGCGCGCGGTTTCGATCATCACGAAGACCTATTTAATCCCTGTCTGCTCGTCTGCGAACTAAGCGGTGGCGCGCCGCGCAGTCTGATCGCTTCGACCGAACGGCGCGACGTGCGCGACGCTGCCAAGTACGAAGCACAGGAACGCACGCGCCGCAAAGATGTCATTACCAAATACGGTGACCGCGCCGAATATGTGCAGCAACTTGTCATGGCCGCCGATCAATTTATCGTGCGGCGCGGGCGCGACCTGCACACCGTTATCGCCGGCTATCACTGGTTCACAGACTGGGGCCGCGACACGATGATCTCTTTGCCCGGCCTCGCGCTCGCGCTCGGCCGCTACGACATCGCGCGTGAAATCCTGCTCGCCTTCGTCGTCTATTTGAATCAAGGTCTCTTGCCCAATCGCTTCCCCGACAGCGACGCGCCGCCCGAATACAACACCGTGGACGGCACGCTCTGGTTCGTCCACGCCGTCGGCGAACTGCTTCGCCACACGGATGATGAAAAATTTGTGCGCGAGCATTTCTACGAGGCGCTACGCGACATCATCACGTGGCATGAGCAAGGCACGCACTACGCGATTCGCATGACGGAGGACGGGCTGTTACGCGCAGGCGAGCAGGGCGTGCAGCTGACGTGGATGGATGCGAAGATCGGCGACTACGTGGTCACGCCGCGCATGGGCAAACCGGTCGAGATACAGGCGCTCTGGTATAACGCGCTGCGCACGGTCGAGGACATGGCGCGCCGCTTCAACGATGAAAAAACAGCCGCGCATTGCCGCGCCATCGCCGACGGCACGCGCGCCAGTTTCAACGGCCTCTTCTGGGACGAACAGACCGGTGGTCTCTATGACTGCGTGAGCGATCAAGGCGAGCCGGATGCGGCGCTCCGTCCGAATCAGATTTTTGCCGTTAGTTTGCCGCATGCGCTCGTGACGGGCGCGCGTGCGCGCCGCATTGTCGAGAACGTCCGGCGCGAACTGCTCACGCCCGTCGGCTTGCGCACGCTCTCGCCGAAATCCCCCGCATATCGCCCGCGCTACGAAGGCGACGGGCACGCGCGCGACACGGCTTATCATCAAGGCACGGTCTGGGCTTGGCTATTGGGGCCGTTCATCACCGCGTATCTCAAGGTCAACAATCGCACGCCTGAAAGTCTCGCCACCGCACGCGGCTGGACGACGGCCTTTGGCGCGCATCTGCGCGAGGCCGGTCTCGGACAAGTTTCCGAAATCTTCGACGCAGACCCGCCCCATACCCCACGCGGCTGCATCGCCCAAGCGTGGAGCGTCGCCGAACTATTACGCTGTGAACTGGAAGAATTGAGCTAATGATTTTCCTTGGCGTCTTTGCGTGAGGTTATTCTTTTATGCGCATTAGTCTCACGCAAAGGCGCAAAGACGCCAAGCAGTTGCGGTTGATTGCATTTTGGTGAAGTGAACAGTTATGTCCACGTCAACTCCGCCGCCATATTTCCCGCAAGGCTCGTTGATGCCGCCTGATCCGAATCGCGCGCGGAAGTTTAAGCTGATGATGATCGGCTGCGGACTGTTCTTATTACTCGCGCTCGCGGGCGTGGTAGCGTTGCTGGTTCATTTCATACGGGCGGGTCGCTGAAGCACACGCCCGCCGATGACGATAATAGTCAGACTGAAAGTGACCGCCGCCGAGAGCAGGCAATACTGGCAGAAGTGTCCAATGATGAAAGCCTGCACATAGAGCAGCCAGAGAGACATCAGGCACATTATGCAGACAAGCACGCCGAGCAGTGTGCGCGCGGACGTATTGCCGAAAGCGGCCAAGGTGGCGAGACTGAAAGCAGCGAAGTAAGCTAGCGCGCCGAGCGCCGCGAGCGGGAGCGGCCCGAAGGTCGCGTATGCGCTGCTCAGCACTTCCGAACAACCGGCGATGACGGTGCAGCGCACGCTCTTCCCCGTTACATGCTCCACCGTCAGATAGACCGCGTCGGCTAGACCCACCAACGCCACAAGGGCCGCGAGCGCATCGAGCACAATCGCACGACGCCGCGGCCCCGTCTGTTCGCTATTGGTGGTGGAGTCTGCCACGACCGCTTAAGGTTTGCCCGCGAGTGCCACATCAATGGCGGCGCGCAGTTTGTCGTAATCCATCAATTGCTCGAATGGCACTTCGCGCCCGTTGAGAAAGACGGTGGGCGTGCCGGTCACGCCACGTGTCTGCGCGAGATAGTCGTCCTGCGCCACGCGCATGCCGGCGACCGCGCCGTCAATATCTTGCGTGAAGCGATTCACGTCCAGCCCAATCTCCTGCGCGTACTTGAGAAAGAAGGGGCGCGCAGCCTCGCCTTTGCTCCACTCCTGTTGCTTTTCATATAGCAGATCGTGCATCTCCCAGAACTTCCCCTGCTGCCCGGCCGCTTCAGCGGCGCGGGCGGCTTCGGCCGCGAATTTGTGAATTTTCGGGAGTGGCAAATTACGGAACGAGAAGCGTAGACGGTCGCCGTACTGCGCCAGCACACGTTGTGCGATGGGATGGAAAAGGCCGCAGGGCGGACACTGGTAATCGCCGAACTCATCGAGTTGTACGGGCGCATCGAGCCGGCCCTTGAAGTGGACCGGCTGTTCGTCGCGGGGCATGGCGCGCTGCTGCGTGGGTGGCGCGCTTGAGAGACTCGGCTGTGCCGGCTCCGACTGCGGTGTGCGCATGAGCAAAGCGCCGCCGCCGAGCACGATAAGCAGCACGACGATGATGATGATCACGGGTAGCAGACGTTTCATAACTGTGCCGTTTGATCCGTTAGTAAGAGATTTGGCCGAACCGGAATGAAAAGTTAAAAGCAAACGGGCAAAAGTGCAACTCTTCGGAGAGGGGTTGCCGCTTTTGCCCGTCAGTGCGGGTCAAACTATTAGGCTGCGCCTGGTCAGAGGGCGATGCGGGCGATACGCTGCGTGACCGTCTTCACACCTTCAAAGCCGGGTAGCTGCTCGATCTTGTTATTGACGTTGCGATCAAAGAAGTCCACGCCTTCCTCGCCTTTGAAGAGCGTCGCGATCAGATAGTTGGCTTCCTGTTTCGGCTTAGTGCCCTGCCCGACCGGCGTCCAGAACTTGCTGATCACTGTGCGCGCAAGCTTGCGCGTAAAGTCTGAACGCTGGAGCATCAGCCGCGCGATGTTCCAATAGAACTTCGAGTGCGCCGCTTCTTCCTGTGCGATGGCCCGCAGGATGTGCTCCAACACGGGATGCTTCGCTAGTTTCCACAAACGGCGATAGCCTTGCAGTGTCGTCATTTCGTTGATCGCGCCCCAGGCCATGTGCACGGCCGAGAAGTGCGCGCCGAAACAGTTGGTGATGAGCGGATAGAAGCGGTTCTCGAACGTGTAGTTGAACGGAATCGCGGCGCGGGCTTCATCGAACCAGCTTTTGCTCGTCGGGATTCCGGCTTCGTTGAGGAAGCGATCAAGCAGTTCGGCATGCTGGAACTCTTCGACGCTCCAGCGATCCATGAACCGTTTAATCACAGGGCTTTTGCCGGTCGGGGTGCGGCGCAACTCGGCATAATAGATGTCCGTGAACGCCTCCACGTCGCGCATGTAAACCAGCACCGGCACGAACGCGGGGTCGAGTGCGTGTTTGCGCACTTCAGCCCACGGAATATTGCTGACGAAATCTTTGCTGAGCGCACGCGGCTGTTCTTCATACCACGCCAGCACGTCGCTTTCTGTCTCGAACACTTGAGGAGGTCTCCTTAAAACACGAAAGATGCTAGTATTGAACCAACAGATTTACGAATCATCCCGGGTCAGTGGATTGCCGCGCTTCAGAATGGGTTTTTAGTCCCTGCAAGAAGCGCACGGCACGCCGGCGATGTTTCGTTTAGCGGACGCGGCGTGAGTTTTAGCTGACCGCCCCGGCACGTTGGAGTGCGCAGCATACATGAAGCAGCACGCAGAGACAATAACGAATCAGGGGAGCAGCGGGGCGACGCTGTATGATCGCTTCGCAGACCTCTACGACATCACCTTCAAGTTCAACGGCTACGGTCGCTCGCTCGAACGCTACTTCCGCGAGCAACTGTTGCCGTTGCCCGCCGAGGCGCAAATTCTCGACGCCGGTTGCGGCACAGGCTTGCTCACGCTCGCCATGCTCCGCGCGCTGCCCCGCCCCGCACACATCACGGCGCTCGATCTCTCCGCCCCCTCGCTCCAGCAGGCCCGCCGTGCCATTGCGGCCACACGGCCGAGTCGCCCGCATCAGGTGCGCTTCCTGCAAGGCAACGTGTTAGCGCTACCATTCGCCGCCGCGTCGTTCGATTTCATCGCGACCAGCGGCGCGCTCGAATACGTGCCGCTCGCCGAAGGTTTACAGGAGTTGGCGCGCGTACTGCGCCCCGGCGGTCATCTGCTGCACTTGCCCGTGCGCCCCGCGCTGGCCAGCACTTTCCTTGAAATCATGTTCCGCTTCAAGACCCATCCGCCGGTCGAAGTTGAGGCGGCCACGACCCGTTACTTCCGCATCGTCTCGCGCTACCGCTTTCCCCCGCTCGATGTCATCGGCTGGACGAAGCACGCGATCTTGGCCCAAAAGTCGTGAATCGTGTGTAGAACGAAGCAGCTTTTATCTATTCCCGCTTTACCATTCACGATTCTCGGCTAACTACTTTTCCATCTTTGCTAACACAACGCGCGCGACGGCCGGGATGATGTCGCGGTCGTTGGCGTGGTCGGTCGTGAAGGTGACGAGGACGAAGCGCGCACCGTTGGGCAGTTCGATGTAGGCAGCGTCGTGCCGTGTGGTGCTTGTCCAACCGGCTTTCGACCAGAGCCGCGCGCCCTCTTTGAGCGCAATGCCGGTGAAGCCGTGCGCTTGATCGTCCGCGTCGCTGCTCTTGCCAGAGAAATCGCGATGCAATAGTTCCATCATCTGCTTGCTACGCGCGGACGTGACGGCACGCTCCATGACGATCTCCGCGAGCAAGCGCGCGGTCGCGTCGGTCGTCAGCTTGTTACGATTCTCGCCATTGGGCCCGCGCGAGAAATGCTCGCGCCCGTAAGCGTCTTCGCAAAATGTTTTCTGATTCGTGTTGATATTCGTATAGCCGAGCGTAGTGAAGTAACGGTTGACGGCGTTGCGCTTCTCTTGCCACTTCTGCAATTCCGCGCCTGACAGTTCCCGCCCGCTCGTCGTGTCCGTCAGCATGTCTAGCACGTAACCGGTCGCGTCGTTCGACGAGTCCACGATCATGTCATGTAAGCCGCGTCGCAACTCTTCCGTGTCCTGCAACCGCCCGTCTTCCAACCAACGATGCGCCGCGACGAGATAGAACAGTTTCACCACGCTCGCCGGATAGATGCGCTCGTTGCCGCGAAAACTCCCACTCACCGGATGCGCCGGGTCGCGCAGATCTATCAACGTGATCGACAATTGCTCCTGCTTCAATCCCTTGCCGGCGAATTGCTGCAACGCAGCTTGGGCTGCCTCGTCCACCAACGCCTGCATCGCCGGCGCAGCAACCGGCGTTATACTCTGCGCGGGCGCGGATTTCGCGGCCGACTTTTGCGCCACGCTTTGCCCGGCGCACATCAACAATCCGGCTAACACCAGCGCGCCGATCTTGCCACTTTGCTTCATTGTCGCTCCAATCCAGACTGTTTTTGCGTACGACTCAGCGCACGAAATTGACGAACAGAGTGATGATGATGGCGTTCGAGAAATCTATGAAGAACGCGCCCACGACCGGCACGACGAGAAAACTGCGCGGCGCGGGGCCATAGCGCGCCACCAGCGCCTCCATGTTGGCGACAGCGTTCGGCGTGATGCCCAGACCGAAGCCCACGTGCCCGCTCGTCGTCACCGCCGCTTCATAATCGCGTCCCATCAACGTGAACGTGACCAGCACGGCGTACGCGATCATCAACACGATCTGCACCGCGAGAATGATGATCATCGGCTTCGCCAGTCCCGCCAACTGCCACAGTTTCAAATCCATCAACGCCAGCACGAGAAAGAGCGCGAGCGCGATGCCGCCCAACGCTTCGACCGCGCGCATGTCCAACCGCAACCAATGCCAACGCTCATCCAGATTACGCACCACCGCCGCCACGATCATCGCGCCGATATAACCGGGCAAGGTCACATGTAGGCGCGTTAAACCAAAACCGAGCAACGCGCCCACACCCATCACCGCGAGAATGATCAGCAGATGCTGCAACAACACGCCGCCCGTCAACTCATCACGCTGCCACTCATCGTGCGTCTCCGCGCGCTCGTCCTCATTTACGGCGGCGCTATTCGTCGCGCCAATCGCCCAGAACTCTTCATCGGTCTCACTGCGTGTGTCGGTCGCACGCGGTTGCGCTAACTTGAAGCGACGGATGAGCGTGGTCGCAACGGGATTGCCGATCAGGTTCGAGGCGAAGATGCCGAACGTGGCTGACGCAATGATGAGCGCGCCCGCGCCCTGTATGCCCAGACCTTCAAACATGCCGGTGAAGGCGAGACCCGTCGCCGGCCCGCCCGTCAGCGTCAGCGCACCGCAGATGATCCCAAGTCCTGCCGGTGCGCCGACCGCATGCGCGACGCCGATCCCGACCACGTTCTGCACCACCGCCAGCAGCGACGCGAGCAACCAGAACAGTCCCATGCGCCAACCGCCCGCGCGCAACAGCGACAGGGTCGCGCCCAAGCCGATGGTCGTGAAGAACGCCGTCTGCAAAGGCGGGCGCAGACTGCTGTCGAGCGTGATGCCCAACGCGCCGCCCGTGCGCAACGCCAACACGATGAGCGCAAACAGCAGTCCTCCAAGCGCCGCCGCCGGAATGCTCGCCCGCCGCAGCAAGCCGACGCGCCGTTGCACCCCACCGCCGATGAACAGCAACACGGCCGCCAGCGCCAGCGTCAGCACGAGATCGAACTTCAGCGTGCGCAGTCCTTCGACGAGCGTCAACTCCAAAGCGTGTTCCCTTCGCGCCTAAGCCCAGAACTCATCCCACGCATTCGGGTCGGAGAAAAAGTCGCGCGCCTCTGCGATCTGGCCATCGCGCACGCGCACGACCAACGCCAGTTCAAGGTCGAGCGTCTTGCCGTCCCGCGCGGCCGTCAGATGCTCAAGACTGACGACGTGCTGATCGCTCGCCATGAAGTCGCGCGACTCGGCCTTGAAGGTATCGCCGGACATCTCGCGCAGGCGACGGAAGTAAGCGAAGACCTCGTCCTGCCCCCGGAAATCGCCGGAGAGCGCGCAACGACCGGGCACGCGCCAGACCACATCGTCGGCAAACAAGTCGCCCAAGGTGGCGACATCATGCCGCGCGAAAGCCTCGTAGGTGCGTCGCAATACGGACGCATTCGGATGTTCACTCATAAGTCCTGCCTTTGACTGAAAGTTAAATTTTCTAAAATTGAAACTCACGAGTTTGGAATAGAGGAAAAACATTATCCACGAAATCACACGAAACGACACGAAGCCAAGCGCAGGAAGGGCCTTGTGCTTTTTTCGTGTTGCTTCGTGTGATTTCGTGGATCATTTCTTCTGGCGTCCCAAGCTTGTGTAGTTTGATTTAGTTATTGCCTACTTACCTGCTCGGCGCTTCATAAACGACGCGCCCGTCCATGATCGTCATGCGGACTTGCGCATGCTCGATCTCGACCGGATCGATCTTGAAGATGTCGCGGTCAAGGATAACCATGTCGGCGAGTTTGCCGGGCGCGAGGGTGCCTTTCACGTTGTCGGTGAACTCGGCATAGGCCGAGCCGACGGTGTAGGCGCGGACGGCTTCCTCCACCGTGATCTTCTGTTCGGGAATCCAGCCATTGGGATTTTTACCGTCGAGCGTGCGGCGCGTGACGGCGGCGTAGATGCCGTAGAGCGGATTGAGCGGCGCGACGTACCAGTCAGTGCCGAAGGCGAGCGTTGCGCCGGTGTCGAGCAGTGCGCGGAAGGCATAAGTCGTCTTGGCGCGCTCGTGGCCGATGCGCTTCTCGGCCCAGCGGCCGTCGTCAATCGCGTGATAAGGCTGCATCGAAGCGATGACGTGCGCGCGGCCGAAGCGTGCTATGTCCTGCGCACGCAAATGCTGTGAATGCTCGATGCGGAAGCGACGGTCGCGCGAGCCATTTTCGCGTTCAACCTGTTCGTAGATGGAGAGAATCTTATCGTTCGCCGCATCGCCGATGGCGTGAATCATCACTTGCAGGCCGACGGCGTCCGCGCCTTTGACCCGCGCGAGCATCACGCCTTCGGGTTGCATCTCGTCGCCGAGCAAGCCGCGCATCGTGGGCGCGTCATTGTACGGCTCGAAGAAGAGCGCGGTGGTCGAGCCAAGACTGCCGTCCGCAAAACCTTTCAAACCGCCGATGCGGATCAGATCGTTGCCGAACGCATGCAGCACGCCGACGCGCCGCAAGGCTTCCCACGTCATGAGCGAGCGGACGGCATACACGCGCGTCTTCAATTCCCCCTGCCGCGCGAGCAGTTGATAGACGGCCACGTCGTCGCCCGCCGACATGTCCTGTACGCTCGTCACGCCGAGACTCGCCGCGTGATTCGTCGCCGCGCGCAACGCATCGAGCAGTTCGTCGAGCGAGTGGTCGGGTATCTTCTCGTTGACGAACCCCATCGCGGCATCTTTCAGCACGCCGGTCGGCTCGCCCGTCTGCGGGTCGCGCACGATCAAACCGCCCGGCGGGTCTTTCGTCTCGCGTGTCACGCCCGCCAGTTTCAACGCCGCGCTGTTCGCCAGCGACATGTGCCCGTCGAGCCGGTTGACGAAGACCGGATTATCGGGCGTGAGCTTATCAATCAACTCTTTCGTCGGCAGCGGCGCGCCGGGCCAGCGCTCATGATCCCAATCGCCGCCGGTGATCCAACGCCCCTTCGGTGTCTGCGCGGCGAACTGCCGTATGCGTTCGGC
>JANMAD010000270.1:0-1781 GCA_031359515.1 Acidobacteriota bacterium
CTATTACGTCAATCATCCGGTCGTGCCGCTCGCGCAGACGGTGGCGATGATTAACATGGACATGATCGGGCGTTTGAAGGAAGACAAGCTGATCATCGGCGGCATGGGCACAAGCGCAGAGTGGAAAGATTGGGTTACGCACGCGAACATTGACCTCAACATGAAGGTCGTGCTGGGTGGACAGTCTGCGGCGCAGCCGCACACGGCCCAGGCCGAGATACCGATTGTGACAGGCGCGAATGGACAGGTGGTGGCCACTGCCAGCCCGCGCTCGCGCTTCGCACTCACGCTCAATGAGGACGGCTACGGGCCGAGCGATCATTCATCGTTCTATGGAAAACAGATTCCCGTCCTCTTCTTCTTCACGGGCGCGCACGAGGATTATCACAAGCCGTCGGACACGGCCGAGAAGCTTAACTACGAGGGCGAAGCGCGCGTCGTCGCGCTCGTGCGCGACATCGTGCGCGCGGTTGACGGCAACGACAAACGCCCGACCTACACACAGGCCAAGAGTGATAACACGCAGGGGCGCGCGACCGGCTTCCGCGTCTCGCTCGGCACGATTCCCTCTTACGCCGAGAGTACCGACGGCTTGAAACTCGATGGCGTGCGTGACGATTCGCCCGCCGCCAAAGCCGGTCTAAGGGCCGGCGATAAGATCGTCAAACTCGCCGGGCGCGACATACGCAACGTCTACGACTACACCTACGCGCTCGGCGAGATGAAGCCCGAGCAAGAGTATGAAGTTGAGATCATGCGCGGGACGGAACGGCTGACGCTCAAGATCACGCCCGTGGCGCGGAAATAGCGCCGCGATTTTTGCGCCGAGAGGTTGCGCCGGCCGCACCTGCACAACCTCTCGGCGGAGTCGAACACTGCACCGGCGCGTCCGCCGTTACAGCGATTCCAAGAAGACGACGAGCTTCCGTTGCTCAGCCGCAGAGCGCGCGAAGAAGTTATTCGCGGCGAATTGCGCCTCGCCGCCGTGCCGTTTGATCGCGCTCACGAAGGGCAGCGTGTTGGCGGCGGCAGCCCCTATGTTGACCTCAAAGGTTAGCGACGCCCCGTCATGCATTAACCGCGTGTGCGTCCGCACGCCCCATAGCGGCGCAGTCCGCACCAGCATGCGAGTCGTCTGCCCGCCGTTCTGGACGATACCGTCGCCCGTGCCGATGTCGTGCAGCAGGAAATCGCCGTAGGGGTGAATTATCTTATTCCCCAAGGCGTCCGGCACGGTGAACGTGTTGTTGTTAATGACCGTGCCCGGCATGGCCGTTACGATTCTCTCCCGGTGGCAAACGGTACAGCCAACCTCCCTAAATATTCTCTCACCATCCTGCGCGTCTTGCGTCGCGGCGATGGCGGCATCGCGCGGCGGGGCCTTCGTGGCGCGCATGAAGAGGGTGAACGTGTCAATGTCACGCGCGTCATCTTCGCCGCAGAAAGTCCGCTGGCCGGGCGGGGTGACAGTGTCAATGCAGGGGATGGTGGCGTCGTTCGGGACGAAGTCGAAATTAGCCACCGACCGCCCCAGGGACGTGTTCTCCGCCAGGAAGAAGCGGTTCGTGATGCCGATCTCGTTGAGATAAGCGTCGCCCGAGAACGACAACAGACTGGCGTGCTGATCTTTGTGCCCGAAGCGGCCGACCCGGCAGCGGCCGTTGCGATTCTCCTCCACGGGCACTTTGATGGCCACACCATGCACGTTGCTATTCTCGTTCGTTTCCTGCGTGACGAGGTCGAGCAGCGTTTGATTGGCGATGGCTTCGACGAAGCCGTCG
>JANMAD010000293.1:0-6046 GCA_031359515.1 Acidobacteriota bacterium
ACGCGCGCGCCTCCTTTGCTTTGGCTGTCGCGGGTCGTTTGCCCGCCCACGCGCTGCTCGGTTAACATCAAGCGATCACAGCCAGAGGAGCAAGGATATGCCTGTCACGGAAGCGCCGCCCGGCAAGCCACCGGGCTGCGCCATACGCCCGACGCCGCGCGCGGAGATGAATCTTTATCAGCTCGACACGTTCCCTTATGAGTTCGTCGGGCGCGCGATCACGATCAGTTTCGAGATGCCGGAGTTCACCGCCATCTGCCCGTTCTCCGACTTCCCCGACTTCGCCGTCATCAAACTCGCTTACGTGCCCCACGAACGCTGCGTCGAACTGAAGAGTTTGAAACTCTACATCAATTCGTTCCGCGCCGTGAAAATCTTCCACGAGCACGTCATCAATATCATCCTCGAAGACTTCGTCGCAGCGTGCGACCCGCTCAGCGTCGAGCTCGAAGGCGACTTCCACATTCGCGGCAACATCAAAACGGTCGTGCGCGCGAGCTACAAGAAAGACCGTCCGTAGTCCGTGGTCAGTTGTCCGTTGTGCTTATGCTCTGTGAGCATGCGGTCACGACGCAGACGAACAACTGACCACTGACGACGGACAACGGACAAAGCATTATGAGTCTGACTGCCATCGCTATCACCTTCGTTGTGCTAGCCGTCGTGCTATTGCTGGCGTGGCGCACAATCCGTTTCTTTCTCAAACTGGCGCTCGTCGGCGTGCTGCTGTTGTTGTTGCTCGGCGGGCTGGCGTGGTGGCGTTGGGCGGGGGCGAACGTGCCGCGCCCTGAACGGCAGACCAATGCGCCCGCCGGGCGGCGTACACGTTAAATTCATTCCGCCTTCATTCGGTTCAACCCGCAGATAAATGGGCGAGACAGATACCGACCCCGCCGATCAATTCGACGCGCGCGTGTCGGCGCAACCGCTGAACGAACGCGCGCCGGGCTTGTGGCGACGCTATCGCCGGCTGCCGCGCAACGTCTTCGCCATCAGCTTGGTGAGTCTCTTCAACGACGCATCGAGCGAGATCATCTATCCGCTGTTGCCGCTCTTTCTCGCGCTCACGCTTGGCGCATCGCCCGGTGTCATCGGCGTGATCGAAGGCGGGGCCGAATCGGTCTCAAGTTTTCTCAAACTCTTCGCCGGTTATTGGAGCGACAAGGCGGGGCGGCGCAAGAGTCTGATCGTCGTCGGCTACGGGCTGGCGAGTTTCGCGCGCCCGCTCATGGCCTTCGCGGGCAGTTGGCCGCAGGCGTTTGCGATTCGCCTGTCGGATCGCGTGGGTAAAGGCATCCGCAGCGCGCCGCGCGATGCGATGATCGCCGACGCCGCACCGTCGGCCGAGCGCGGTCTCGCCTTCGGCTTTCATCGCGCGATGGATCACGCGGGCGCGATCATCGGCCCGCTCTTGAGCTTCGCATTAGTTCTCTGGTTCGCGCACGACCGCAACGCGCCGACCGCCGCCGAGTACAAACGCATCTTCTTGTGCGCGGCCGTCCCTGCGCTCGCAGCGATGCTCGTCCTCGTATTCTTCGTGCGCGAGTCGCGCGCCGGGCACACGGCGATGCAGACCGCTGCGCCGCGTTTTAGCCTGCGCGGCTTCGACACAAATTTCAAACGCTTCCTCTTGCTCGTCGCGCTCTTCACGCTCTCGAACTCATCCGACGCTTTTCTCTTATTGCGCGCACGCGACGCCGGCATCGCCGTCGCGCTGCTCCCGTTGCTCTGGGCGGCATTGCACGTGTCTAAGGTTATTAGCTCGCTCATCGGCGGCGACTTGTCTGATCGCGTCGGGCGCAAGAAACTGATCAGCGCGGGCTGGCTGCTCTATGCGATTGTCTATGCGGGCTTCGCGTTCGTCACGACAGCGGGCGTGGCGTGGGCACTGTTTCTGATCTACGGCATCTATTTCGGGCTGTGCGAAGGGGTGGAGAAGGCGCTCGTCGCCGACCTTGTGCAGCCAGAACAACGCGGCACGGCCTTCGGGCTGTATAATCTCGCGTTCAGCGTCACGGTCTGGCCGGCGTCGATCTTGATGGGCGTAGTCTGGAGTTGGCGCGGGCCGCGGGCTGCGTTTCTCCTGAGCGCATGCTTGGGCACACTTGCTGCTGTGCTGTTGCTCCTGACAGTCAACAGTCGTCCAGTGCAGATGGCGAGCCAGACAAGTTAACGCTACTTTCAACTACGCTTGCAGATGAATCTGACTGCGAGGATGAATCAGCGAACTCTTAGACCGGCGCATTGGCAACGGTGCGTCGCCGCGTTGCTCTGTCTGCTCTGTCTGAGTCTAACGAGCGCGGCGCAAGCGGAGAAAGACGATCCGGCACAGGACTTCAAGGAGGCGATCAGGCTCTACGCCGCCGACTACGAGCAACTCTTACACAGTCGCGGCCTGCCGGACGAGCAAGAGATCGAGCGCGTACTGGTCGCTAAAGGCTGGCTCGCCAAGCCGATCAATCTGGAGCTTTACTCCGCGCAGTATGTGGCCACGATGTTGCACGACAAGTACGCGCCCAATACGGCCGTGCTTTTCTATTTTCACACGGGCGCAGAGCTTTATAGTTGGCTCATAGACACGGGCGGCATACGCGGTTATTACCAGCGCAAACTCGCGCCCGCCGAACTCGCCGCCGCGCAAAATCAACTGCGTGCCGCGCTCAGCGTAACGCAACCTGCGGCAGTGCCTGCGCCGCGCCAGCGCGGGATGGCTGATGAGCAACCCAAGAGCGCAGGAAATGCGTCGATTAAACAAGCGGCCGCACAGTTGTCTGACTTGCTCTTGCCGCCGCCTATCGCGCATGGGCTGGCGACGGTCAAACATCTCGTCGTCGTGCCGGTCTTGAGCATCGGCACAACCCCGTTCCCCTTGCTGCAACCCTTTGGCAACGACACGATGCTCGTCGAGCGCATGTCCGTCTCCGTCGCGCCCAGCATCTTCGATCTCGCACTGCAACTCGAAGCGTGGGACGCAAACTTCAAACGCCCGCTCGTCGTCGGTAATCCGTTTTTGCCGGCCGCGGCCGATTGGACGTTCCCGCCCTTGCCCGGCGCAGAGCAAGAGGCGCGGGCCGTGGCCAAACTACTCGGCACGAACGCGATCATCGGCGACGCCGCGACCAAAGAGACCGTCGTCGCGCAAGCGCCCGCCGCCGATCTGCTCTACTTCGCCACACACGGCATCGCCAGCGCCGACGACCCGCTCGGCAGCGGCTTTCTCGCCCTGTCGGGCACAGATGCCGCGCATAGTCGCTGGTCTGTGCTAGAAGTGCAGCACGCGAATCTGCGTGCGCGGCTGGCGGTCTTGAGCGCGTGTCAGACGGGGCTGGGGCAGGTGAACAATGCCGGCATCATCGGGCTGGCGCGCAGTTTTCAACTGGCAGGTGTGCGCCGCGTAGTTGTGAGTCTGTGGAACGTGAGCGACGCAGCCACCGCCGATCTGATGCAAGCTTTCGTCAAACAACTCAAGACGCAGATGCCGGCCGAAGCGTTGCGCCAAGCCATGCTCGAAGTCCGCCCGCGTCATCCTGATCCGGCTCACTGGGCCTCGTTCATGCTCTACGGCACACCGCGCTAACGATCAAGCGAACATTCAATGGACACACCCACCTATCAACTCATCACGACCGCGGACGAACTGCGCGCGGCAGTCGAAACATTACAAGCACAACCGGTCATCGGCTTCGACACCGAGACCACGTCGCTCGACCCTTATGGCGGGCGCATGCGCCTGATGCAGTTCGCCGCGCCCGACGGCCGCATCTTCATCGTCGATCTGGATCGCTTCGCCGACGGCGATGCGCGCAAGAGTGACGCGCTCGCGCCGTTGCGCGCGTTGTTGGCCGCGCCGCGTCCCGTCAAGTGCGCGCACAATATGAAGTTCGATGCGAAATGGGTGAAGCATCAACTTGATGTTGAAATGGGCGGGGTGTTCGATACGCTCCTAGCGAGCCAACTCGTGTCGGCGGGCGAGACGGATGATCGACATAGCTTGGGCGTGGTGGCGGCGCGTTATCTGAACGAGACGGTTGATAAGACCGAGCAGTTGAGCGATTGGAGCGGCGAGCTTTCAGCCACGCAACTCGATTATGCCGCGCGCGACGCGGCCGTGATGTTGCCATTGCGCGACGCGCTCATCACGCGGCTCAAGGCCGAGCAGTTGGTGCCGGTAGCGCAGCTTGAGTTCGCGTGCGTCATGCCGGTGGCGTGTTTGGAGTTGAACGGCATCTTTCTCGATGCGGCCTGCTGGCGCGAACAGATCGCCGACGTGAAGGGCAAGCGCGAGATATTGGCTGAAGATTTAAAAGCCATGCTCGCCGTGGGCACCGTGCAAGGCTCGCTCTTCGAGAACGCACGCGCGGACATCAATCTCGACTCGCACACGCAACTGACCGTCGCGCTCAAACATCTCGGCGTGCCCCTGCCCGATTCGACGCGCAACTGGAAACTGCAACCGCTCGCCGCCGACTACCCGGTCATCGCCAAACTACTCGACTATCGCACGATGCAGAAATCGCTCACGAGCTACGGCGAGAACATCCTCAACGAGATCAATCCCGTCACCGGCCGCGTCCACGCCAACTTCCACCAGATCGGTGCGCCGACGGGCCGTTTCGCTTGCACTAACCCAAATATTCAGCAAGTGCCGCACGCCGTCGAATATCGCCGCTGTTTCCGCGCGCCCGACGGCCGCAGGCTCGTGATCGCCGATTATTCCCAGATCGAACTGCGCATCCTCGCGCACGTGACGGAAGATCAGGGCTTCATCGAAGCGTTCAATTCGGGCGCGGATTTGCATCGCGTCACCGCCGCGCAGGTCTTCAACGTGCCGCTTGAAGGCGTGACGAAAGAGCAGCGCGATTTCGCCAAGCGGCTGAACTTCGGCGTGGTCTACGGCATCGGTGCGCAACGCTTCTCGATGATGACGGGGCTGCCCCTGAGCGATGCCGAGAGCATCATGGCGCGCTACTTCCAGACGTATCGCGGCCTCGACACGTGGCTGCGCAACGCCGCGCAACGGGCCGTCCGCGAGCGCAGCGCACGCACCTTATCCGGCCGGCTCGCGCGCTTCAAATTCGACGCGGAAGATCGGCAGGCAATGTCGTTGGCGCAGCGCAACGGCAAGAACATGCCGATTCAGGGCGCGAGCGCAGACATCCTCAAGCGAGCCTTGCGGCTGTTGCATGACAAACTGCGCGACACCACTGCCCGCCTCGTCAACATCGTGCATGACGAGATCGTAGTGGAAGCAGACGCAGCGCAGGCCGACGAGATCGCTAAAGTTGTGGAAGCCGCGATGTGCGCGGCCGGCGCAGAATACGTGACGCGCGTGCCCGTGAAGGTCGAGACGATGGTGGCAGACGAGTGGGTTAAATGAAATGATGAACGATGAACGATGAACGAAGAATGAGAGACCGGGCTTTCTTAATTCATCATTCATCGTTCATCATTCATCATTCATCGTTATCTTTCTGCGCCAGAGGAAATAGACGGGGATGCCGGTGAGGACGAGCAGGTAGCCGATGCCGGAGGTCGCGGGCGTGAGATAGGCGAGGTCGGCGACGAGCAGCACGGCGAGCGTGATGTAGATGAGCGGCACGAGCGGATAACCGAAGGTGCGATAAGGGCGCGGCTTGTCGGGTTGCTTGCGCCGCAGGACGATGACTGCGCCGACCATCAGGGCGTAGAAGATGAGATCGGCCGAGATGATGTATTCGAGCAGTTGCGTATAGACGTTGCCGTATGTGGCCGCGCCGGTGCGCGGGTCGGTGGTAACGGTGCGCGGCAGTGTCAACAGTGCGGCCCAGATGCCTTGAATGATGAGCGCGACGGCGGGGACACGGCGCGCGTTGACTGTGCCGACGCGGGCGAAGAAGAGGCGGTCGCGCGCCATCGCGTAATAGACACGCGCACCGGCGAGGATGAGACCGTTGTTGCAGCCGAAGGTGGAGATGATGATCGCGATAGCCATGAGCGTCGCGCCGGTGGGGCCGAAGATGGCTTGCATGGTCGCGGTGGCGACGCGGTTCTGCGGCGCGGTCTGAAT
>JANMAD010000426.1:0-7503 GCA_031359515.1 Acidobacteriota bacterium
CGCCTGTTCGTCTGTATAGTTGTCAGCATCTTGCTCAAAAGTTTGATGCCCGCCCAAGAGCGCGCCCGGCAGGCTGCGCGGTTGAGAGGGCATCGGGTTGTCGTCCGCGCCGACGGGGGCGAACGACTGTAGCATCCGCCGAACGCCGGCCGCTGCGGTCACGCGACGCTCACTCCGGCCGAAACGGAACGAGGGACGCGCCGCTAAAAAGCGGCGGCTTCTTATCCTCTTTCGGCTTCTCCTTGGGCTGCTCGCGCGGCGTCTCCCGCTTTGGCTCTTTAACGATGACCACCGGCGGCTTCGGCGGCGGGTCACGCTTCTGCTCCTTCTGGTCAGCCGCCGCAAACGCTCCGGCGGACATGACGCAGAGCATCAGAGCCGACATTAAAATGCTTTTCAGGTTTTTCATCATCACTGCTCTTTAGCCTCCTCATGTGCGTTTTGTTGCGACGTACATCGGAGGGAGAGTAGGAGAGACGCACATTCGTCTCGCCACAGCTTTTGAGCAATAGGGATGCCACCGTTGCGCTGGCAGCAACGGATGGCTTTTACCGCCCGCAGTTTACTGCAACGACTCGATTAACGCACGGTATCCGGCACGTTTCATACGGTATCGTGCAGGAGAACAAAATAGCGGCGCGATAAAAATAAGAAGCAGCCGATTAAGGCTCGCGCGCATCCGCGCTGCTCGTTACTTATAGGCTACCTATTGATGTTCGCCCTACTTTCTAACAACAACACGCGCGCTGCCGACGTTGCCGCTCGCGTCAAAGGCCCGGAGCGAGATCGTGTGCTCGCCCGCGCCCGCGAGCGGGAGATCGACGTTGTAACTTTCGTGCGGACTATCGGCGATGCCGTCTTCGGGGAAGACCGTGCGCCACGCGCCGCCGTCCATGCTCACATCCGCGCGCCTAATCATGCCCACCCCGACATCCTCCGCCTGAAAACGCACGCGCACGCGCTCATTGCTCACCACCGCGTCGCCTGCGAGGCGCACCGTCGGCGGCGTGTTGTCCACGGCCACCGGCTCGCTCAGACGCTCGCCCATGAGCGCCGCGTCCAGCGCGTTGTCGGGCGCGTCCGTGGCGACGACTTTGAAGACATAGCGACCATCGCCCAGCGCCGCGCCGTCCATGGTGTAAAAATTGTCGCGCAGTTTATCTTTCAACAGGTGAAACCCGCCATCGTTCAACGCGCGATAGTAAACCGCATACTCAAGCGTGTCGCTGTTGCGATCCTCAGCCTGCCATTGCAAAGAGAGCGCGCCACGCTGGAACAGACGGCGCGGCGGCACTTGCGGCACGGGCGCGATGAGCGATGGATCGAAACCTGCGGCTTCGATATTCGGATCAGTCTGCACCAGAATCGCGGACTGCAAGGCGATGCCGGCCGGCAGCGTCGTGATCGCCAGTACTTCGGGCGCGACGTTGCGCGGTTGATAGGCGAGGCTCACATTCTCGATGCGCGCGTCGCTGTTCGCGGCCGCCGCCCGCAGCACCGCGCGCCACTGGATGAAGCGCGCACGCGGACTCACGACGGCCGCGCCCGCCGGTGCGCGATACGGCGCGCTCCAATCGCTCCACGTCATATCAGGCCGCTCCGTGTTACCACTGCGCGTCTGCAACTCGACCGCGCCGCGTCCCTGCCACCAGATGCGCCCCCATGCCGCGACCACGCGCGCATCGCGCACCGGCGATTCATACGTCCCCTCGCTCATCGCCTCCGCACCGAAGCGAAAGAGTTTGCCCTGATTGCTCGACGCGGCGAACACTTCGCGCCCGCGCACCGTCAGCGCGGAGATTTGATCTTCGGTTGATTGCAGCAGCAACGTGTCGCGCCCGTCGTCGGTAACGGAATAGATGCGCCCCTTTTCGCTCGTGCCGATCAAGACGGCACGGCCTTCGGGCGCAGGCGCGACCGAGAACGCGTTGATCGTGGTCGAGCTCCACAATACGTCCGTGCCGCCGTCGGGCTGAATGCGAAAGACTGCGCTGCGCGCGTTTTGCAGCTCGTTGCGGCTGCGCGTCTGTACCGGTTGTGCGCCGCCGAACGGTTGCGCTTGCGCGCCCGTATCGTCCACCACCACGTTCGACGTAACGACCACGCTGCCCCCGGCATTCCCCCCAGTTGTTGCCGGCGTGCCGGGATTAGCGATGGGCGTGGGCGGTCGTGCGGACGTGGCGGCGTCGCCGAGCGCGAGCGCGTAGAGCGAGCCGTCGGCAGCGGGCGCGAGCGCGTGTATCTCGCGCAGGGGCGCGTCGAAGAGCGCGAACGCTTTGCCGTCGGGCGAGATGCGCAAGACGAGACCGCTCGGATCAGTGCCCGCGATCAAGTTGCCCTTAGCGTCCACCGCGAGCGAGATGACGTGCGTCTCGTTGATGTCTATGAGCAGAGACGTTTCGGGCTTCGCGCCGGCCGCGTTGACGCGATAGAGTTTGCCGTTGTCGCCCGTGCCAATGGCAAGCGCGCCGTCCGGTAGCACCGCCAGCGCCCAGATGTACTTGTCCGGCGGATCGAAATAGGCCGCCGCCTTGCCGTCCGGCCCGATGCGATAGACCTTGCCGTCCGGCGACGTGCCCGCATAGAGCGCGCCATCGCGCCCCACCACGAGTGCCGTCACGTCCAACTCCGGCGCGTCATAGAGCAGCGCGCCCTTGCCGTCCGCGCCGACTTTGAAGATGCGGCCATCGTGTCCCGTGCCAAGATAGACGTTGCCGTTCGCATCAACCGCGCTCGACCAGACGTAAGCCTGTTCGGTGTCGAACATCTGCGCGAAACGCGGCGCGAGCATGAGCGCGCCCGTGTCTGTGACGGATACACCGTGCGCCTCGCCCTTCAGCAAGTCCTCGCGCGAGTTGGTCTCCCAGACGACGGGGCCGCCCGCGCGCACCGGCGCGATGATGATGAAGTTGAGAACGATGGAAACGAAGAGGAGACGTGCGGCGCGAAACGAAAGTTTTTTGTTGAGCATTAAAGGAAACTGTATCCGTTGATTTGGCATTGCCTACCCTAAGCAGGCGAATATGTGACGTAAAAGATGATAACCCGAAAGCGGCCGGCGCAGAAATTGCCCGGACCTTTCAGCCTGCGCGGTTAAGCTCATAACCTCACGCAAAGACGCAAAGCAGGGCGCGCAGAGGTTGCATGATTCTCTTCGTGTCTTTCCCTTTGCGTCTTTGCGCCTTTGCGTGAGGCAGATTCTTAGCCGTCGTAATCTTCAGTTGCCTACGTAACGCGCGTAGAGCGAGCGCGCGGTCTGCACGTCGTCCGTGCCACGAATGATAGCGCGTGCATCCTTGAAGATGGTCAACTCGTACTCGCCCGCGCGAAGCCGCACGAGATAATCATTGACTTTGACTTCGCCGACGGCGTGCAAGCGTGCAGCGAGCGCGGGCAGACTGATGGGTGCGGCTCTTTGCGGGTTGATCTGCACCGCGTTGCGCCCGCAGAGGACGGCGGTGAAGTCGCCTGCCTCGGCATCGAGCGTGTCGTAACGCGCGTGCGCGCAGGTCTGACAATCAGGCACGGGCGCGTGCAAGCCTATACGTCGCCAGACGTTCTGCCACACGTCGAACTGCATGAGCGAGCCGTGCAGCAGCTCTTCATGCCCGGTCAAAAGTTTCAACGCTTCGCTCACCTGCACAGCGGCGACGATGGAGATGATCGGCATGATGACGCCGTTCGTATCGCACGTCGGCGCGCTGGCGGCGGGCGGGGCTGCTTCAAAGATGCAGCGCAGGCAAGGGCTGACGTGCGGGCGGATGGTCATGGTCACGCCATAACCGCCGACCGCCGCGCCGTAAATCCAGTTCACGCGCTCCTTGACGCATGCATCGTTGACGAGATAGCGCGTCGCAAAATTGTCCGTGCCATCCAGCACGAGATCGCAGCCCGCGACGAGCCGCTCGACATTGCCACTGTGTACGTCCACCACCTCCGCCGCGCACGTCACGTCCGAATTGATCTCCGCCACGCGCTGCGCGCAGGCGATGGCCTTCGGCAGACGTTCGCGCGCGTCTCGCTCGCTGAACATCGTCTGCCGCTGCAAGTTCGACTCTTCGACGAAATCACGATCCGCGATCCGCAAACGCCCGACGCCGGCCCGCGCCAACGCTTCCACCTGCGCCGACCCCAACGCGCCGCAACCCACGATCAACACACGCGCCTCGCGCAACCGCGCCTGTCCTTCCGCGCCAATGCCCTCGAATAAAACTTGCCGGCTGTAACGCTCGTTCATCTCATTGCTCATTATAGCGACTTGGGATTTAATGTAGCTGTTGGGGCGCGTTGTTAAGTCAGTACCGCCTGCGGTAGCGGGCGGGTGTGTTGCCTACCGCAGACCCGCCCGCTACCGCAGGCGGTACTGACCGGTGTCGCACTCAGCCAAATATTCCCTACATTCAATCTCAGCACTAACCTGCTGCTACCAGCTTTCGCTCCGCAGCCGCGCGCATCACGGCCACGGGCGCGGACTGGCCTGTCCATAACTTAAACTGCGCCGCTGCCTGCGCCACGAGCATGGGCAGGCCGCCGCAGACGAAGGCACAACCGGCGGCACGGGCGGCGCGCATGAAGGGCGTCTCGGCCGGATTGTAAACGAGATCATAGACGGCGCGTGCGCCACTTAATTGCGCGGTCGTGGCGGGCGTCTCGGCTGCGGCGTGCCCGCGCGTGCCGAGCGGGGTCGCGTTGATGACGAGATCGAACGCGCCGACGCGCGCGTCGGCGAGCGCATTGATTGTTGCGCCGAAGTTATCGGCCAGCGTGCGTGCGTTAGCCAGATTGCGCGCGAAGATCGTCGTGCTTGCGCCGGCGCGTCGTAAGCTCCATAGCAGCGCGCGGGCCGCGCCGCCTGCGCCGATGACAGCGACCCGCGCACCGCGCAATTCGATCATGTTTACGAGCGGGGCGAGGGCCGCGGCCGCGTCGGTGTTGTAACCGTGCAGCGCATCGTCCGTGATCACAATCGTGTTGACCGCGCCGATCTCACGCGCGGCCGGTTCGATGAAATCGAGGTGCGCCATGATGCTCTGCTTGTGCGGCGCGGTGACGGAGAAGCCGCGCAGACGCCAATCAAGCTCGCGTGTGCTAGGGTGCGCCATGCGGCGGACGAAGGCATTCACATCGCGGACCTCGAATGGAATGTAGACGGCGTTCAAACCTACGGCCGCAAAGGCCGCGTTGTGTATGTGCGGCGAAACGGAGTGCATAACTGGCGAGCCAACGAGACCGAACACTTCCGTCCACTCGTCGAGCGTGTGAATGCGATAGAGGTCGCGCAACTCGACGGCACTTGGCTGGCCGGGCGCGATCACATGTTCATCGTCGAGCGCGCCGTAGGTGAGAAACGCGCCGCGCGCGGGTGCGAGGATGCGCGTTAACAGTCCTGCCGTGCCCATTGCCACCGCGATCATCGCGCGCCCTTCACTCCGCGCGCGGGCGAGCAGACGCAATACTGTGAGACAGTCCGTGATGTCGTCAACTTGCAAGGCCAACTTCAGCACGTCGGCTTTCGTGCTGCTTAGTCGGCGATATATCTCATCCACTTCGGCCGGCACACCAACGAAATCATGATGCGAGCAGATGAGGCGAGACTTGTCGCCAACGTGCGTCTCGGCCCAGTGCGGATCATCGTTGTAATTAAGTTCCAGATCGGCGAAGTCCGGGTATTGGCATTGCTCTTCGTGTAGGTAAGCATTGTTCTGCCAAAAGAGACTGCGCTCTTCTAAAGTCAACGGTCGTTGCCCGCCTTGCTCGGCGGGGCGAAAGGTGAAGATGAACGGGCGTGGACGCTCAGATAGCAGCGCGGCGATCTCTTCGCGCGCCGCCGCGAGTTGCGCGTCGTCCGCGAGACAGTCGAGCCGCAGTTCGATGATGTCGGCGACTGCGGCGGCGCGTGCGACGGCGGCGCGCAACTCGGACGCTTGCCGCACGCACACCGGCACGCAGAGACGAACAGGCTGTCCATTGTCGGTTGTCCGTTGTCCGTCGCGCAGGCTCATCTGAAGTACTCAACTCAACAACCAGAAGCAACGGACAAGTGAGGACGGACGACGAACAATCTGTTACCGCTCACGGTCAAGCAGTTGCGTCGTGTGATCGGTGACGCTCGTGGGCGTGTAGATGTCGGCTGCGGGGCGCGGGGGCAATTCAGGGCCGTGCCGTGGCGGCGCGACGGCCGGCGGCGTGTAGCCGGGGGCCGCGAGTTGCGGCGTCGGCTGTGAGCGCTTGAAGCGTGCGTATTCGGCGATGCCACCGCCGATCATGCTGAACGCCGGAATGAGCATCCAGAACCACCAGATTTCACCGGCCGGGGCGTAAGATTTAGCGGCTATCGCGACAAAGATAAAACCCAGCCCCATGAAGAAACTTTTGATCGCTCGCTCCATGCTGGGTGGTCGTTCGCGGCGACGCTGCTTTGCATACTCGCGTAGACGCAGCTTTGCATGCTCGACCGATGCTGCGTCATAACTCGCGGGCTGTTCCGGCATGCGGCCGGTCATAGCCTGCGGCACGAGACTCAAGTTTGTGCCACAGCCGCGACAGAAACTCGCGTTGTCCACATTCAGTGCGCCGCACTTCGGGCAATACATAGTTAAGCTCCTCTCATCCCATCCACGCTCGACACTATACGCCGTAGAGTTGGTAACGTTCAGTCATTAACGTCATTAGACTGTTCCCTGTCAGCCTGTGCCGCCGCTATGCGTTGGCGTAATGCTTCATACAGCACCACGCCGGCGGCGACCGAGACGTTGAGCGATGTGATGCGCCCACGCAGAGGGATACGCACCAGCGCGTCACAACGCTCGCGCACCAACCGCCGTAGTCCCGTGCCCTCGCCACCCAGCAGCAACGCGCACGGCCGCGCCCAATCCCACTCGGTATAATCGAGCGGTGCGTCGGCCGCCGTGCCAATCGTCCACACGCCGCGCTCTTTCAACTCTGCGACGAGCCGCGCCACGTTCGCCGCTCGCGCCACCGGCACGTACTCAAGCGCGCCCGCCGCCGCCTTCGCCACAGTCTCCGTCAGCCCGACGGCGCGTCGTTCGGGCACGAAGACCGCGTCCGCCCCCGCGCACTCGCACGTACGCAGGATCGCGCCGAGGTTGCGCGGGTCTTCCACGCCATCAAGCACGACGGCAAGCGGCGACGCGCCCGCCGCGACCCGCGCCGCGAGCAGATCGAGCAGTTGATCTGCGTCCGCGTAAGCCACCGCTGCGACGCTTGCGATGATGCCCTGATGATTCGCGCCCGGCGCAAGCCGCTCTAACTCTACGCGCGGTGCGCGGCGCACAGGCACACCCGCCATGCGCGCCAACTCGAACAACTCTTTCAGCCGCGCCTCGTGCGCGCCTTCGGCCACCGTGATGCGCTCGACGCGCCGCCCGCCCGCGCGCAGAGCCTCCAGCACCGGCAGCACGCCATACAATTGCCCCGCTTGCGCCGATGCATGCGCTCCGTCGTGCGCGTGCGCAAACGGCTGTTCACGCTCCGCATGCTCGG
>JANMAD010000442.1:0-5082 GCA_031359515.1 Acidobacteriota bacterium
AGGGCGTGGCGAAAGTGAAAGAGATCGCGTTCGCCAAGTTTGACGAGTCGGTTGAGTTGACGATGTGGCTGGGCGTCGATCCGCGCAAGGCGGATCAGTTGGTGCGCGGCACGGTGGTGTTGCCGCACGGCTTGGGCAAGACGAAGCGCGTGCTGGTCATCGCGCAGGGCGAGAAGATACGCGAAGCCGAAGAGGCGGGCGCGGATTTCGTCGGCGGCGAGGACATGGTTGATAAGATCAAGGGCGGCTGGCTCGACTTCGATGCCGTCGTCGCCACGCCCGACATGATGCGTTTGGTCGGGCAACTCGGCAAAGTCTTAGGCCCACGCGGGCTGATGCCGAACCCGAAGACGGGCACGGTGACGTTCGACGTGCGCGCGGCGGTGACGGAGACGAAAGCCGGTAAGGTTGAGTATCGTGTGGACAAGACGGGCGTGATTCACGTCGGCGTCGGCAAGGTCTCGTTCGACGCGGAGAAACTGCGCGCGAACTTGCAGATATTGCTTGATGCGGTGGTCAAGGCGAAGCCATCCACGGCCAAAGGCAAGTACGTGCGGAAAGTTAATCTGGCCGCGACGATGAGTCCCGGCGTGCTGCTCGACGAGACGGCATACGTGAAGTAGAAAGTGAGGGCGTAAAAAGATGAAGACCAGAGCGCAGAAGCAACAAGACTTGGAGGCTCTCACGCAGCAGTTTCAAGCGGCGACTGCCGGCATGCTGTTCGGTTTCAGCAAGCTGACCGTGGCTAAGGATCAGGAACTGCGTCGTCGGCTGCAAGAAGCTGGCGCGCGTTACGATGTCGTGAAGAACACGCTCGCGCGCCGGGCGGTGGCGGGCACGCCGTTCGAGCAGGCGACGGAACACTTCAAAGGTGTGACCGCGATTGCGACGAGCGAGGGCGACGCGGTTACTTTGTCGAAGGCGGTCTCGAAGTTCGTCAAGGACAATCCCGACGTGTTCAGCTTCAAGGCGGGTATCGTCGAGGGGCGCGTGGTCGCGCTCAAGGACGTAGAGGCCTTAGCCACCTTGCCGCCGAAGGAGGAACTCATCTCGAAGATCATGTTCCTCCTGAACGCGCAGGCGCAACGCCTCGCCACTGTCATATCGGCAGTGCCGCGCAATCTCGCTATCGTTATTCAGCAGGTGGGCGAGCAGAAGGGCGGCGAAGCCGCGCAGTAAAATGATTTGCGATCTCGAACGTTGAGATCATTACAGACAGCCGGACGCGGAAAACGGGCGGGACGATTGGTCAGGTCGTCCGCCTCGGACGCAGAACAGAGCTTGAGATGCACCTTGCGCTGCAAGCGTCCCGTGGGTTCTCCTGCTGCGAATCGTAAACACTAACAGCACACTAGAACCCTTTGAGGAGGATGAAAAGTAATCATGGCACTTTCAAATCAAGAAATCGTTGAAGCCCTGAAGGAGAAGAGCCTTCTGGAGACTTCTGAATTAGTGAAGTTGATCGAGGAGACCTTCGGCGTCTCGGCGGCAGCGGCGGCCGTGGCGGCGGCTCCGGCGGCGGGCGGCGGCGAAGCTGCCCCGGCGGCTGAAGAGAAGACCGAATTTGACGTGATCCTGCAAGCCGCCGGTGGCAACAAGATTAACGTCATCAAGGTCGTCCGCGAATTGACGGCGCTCGGCTTGAAGGAAGCGAAAGACCTCGTCGAGGCTGCGCCGAAGGCCGTCAAGGAAGGCGTCACGAAGGACGAAGCCGAAGCGGCCCGGCAGAAGCTGGCTGACGCCGGCGCGACCGTCGAAGTCAAATAACGCAATGGCAAGTGACAGGTGACGAGTGACAGGTTATTGCTTGTCTTTGCTCGTCACTTGTCACGCAGCATTCGTCCCTGTTTTCGGCTTTCTTGACAGTTTGCCGCTTGGCGGCTAAGGTAGGGAGTATTGAGGGCGTTCGCTACTCCCACAATCAGTTGGCAGCAATATTAACCGCAAAGCCAAAACTTAAGCGGTCGGAGACTTGTGCGCTCTGACTGCCTTTTGCCGTCTCTGTAGGATTTTGATTTTTAGATTTTTAATTTGTGCTTGGCGGCGATACGTTGCGTGCCCACCAAATCAAAAATCACAAATCTAAAATCGCAAATTAAAGGAATCGAAGATGTCTTCTGCAAATCCGCTTCTACCGGCCGTTAGCGGCATGGGTCGCCGCCAAAGCCAGCCGCCCGTGCGGCACGACTTCTCGAAGATCAAGACGGCCGCGCGTATCCCGAACCTGATCGAGATTCAGCGCGACTCGTACAATCGTTTTCTGCAAATGGACTTGCTGCCCGAAGAGCGCGAGGCGACGGGCCTGCAAGCGGTCTTCCGCTCGGTCTTCCCGATCTCCGATTTTCGCGGCACGGCCCTGCTGGATTTCGTCGAGTTCCACATCGGCAACTGGCAGTGCAAGTGCGGCCGGCTCGAAGGGCTGCGCTACCTGCGCGCGAACTGCAAGAACTGTGGCTCGCTCGTCAAGGTTGATCCGCTCGTGCCGGGCGAGTCGCTGTGTCACAACTGCGGCACATTCAACGCCGTGCGCCCGCAATTGTGCGACAACTGCGGCGAGCCGGTGGGCCTCAAGCACAAGCACGATCAGACGGAGTGTCAGGAGCGCGGCATGACTTACAGCGTGCCGCTCAAGGTGAAGATTCGGCTGACCGTCTTCGATAAAGACCCGGAGACGGGCACGACTTCGATCCGCGACATCAAGGAAGAGGAAGTCTTCTTCGGCGAGATTCCGTTGATGACCCCCAACGGCACGTTCATCATCAACGGCACGGAGCGCGTCATCGTTTCGCAACTCCACCGCTCACCCGGCGTCTTCTTCGAGCGGTCGCCCGTCTATCTAGCGAAGGTCATTCCGTATCGCGGCTCGTGGGTCGAGTTCGAGTACGACCAGAAGAACCTGCTCTATGTACGCATTGATCGCAAGCGCAAATTCCTCGCGTCGATCTTTCTGCGCGCGTTGGGTATCTGGCTCAACCCGAACTTCGATCCCAAGTCGTTCGGCTCGGACGGGCAACTCGAAGAGTCCGTCAAGAACGCGGCCTTCTCGGACGAGGAAATTCTGCGCGCCTTCTACACTGTGGACGAGGTGCGCGTCGAAGGCGGCCGTTTCTTCGTGGCGGTGAAGGAGGACGGCGCAAGCAATCTCGTCGGCATGAAGGCGGATCAAGACCTCAAGGTGCGCGGCGCAAGCGAGCCAATCGTGCGCGCAGGCAAAAAGATCACCGGTACGGCCTTGCGCGATTTGCGCAAGGGGCACATGAAAGAGGTCGAGGTTGACACGCAGCAGTTCGAGGGTGCATTTGCGCTGACCGATGTCGTCAACACAGAGACCGGCGAAGTGCTGCTCGAAGCGAACAACGAGATCGCGTTAACGAAGCTACAAGAGATCGCGCAGTCCGGCGTGCAGAGCTTCGCCATCTTCTTCCCGGAGCGCGACGACCTCGGCTCGGTGCTGTCGCTGACGTTGAAGAAGGACGTGATCAATAAACCGGTGGACGCGCTCTTGGAAATCTACCGTAAGATGCGCCCCGGCGATCCGCCGACCGTGCAGACTTCTTATCGTCTGTTCGAGGGCATGTTCTTCGACGACCGCAAGTTCGATCTGTCGCGCGTCGGGCGGCTGAAGTTCAACATCAAGATGGGCCGGCCCGAGCGCGAGCGCATCACCGATCCATTGCTGTCCGCGCCGGACTTCGTCAGCGTTATCACTTACCTGTTGAAGATGCGGCGCAACCCGGCCGAGTTTCTGTCGGACGACATTGATCATTTGGGCAACCGGCGCGTGCGTGCGGTCGGCGAGTTGCTGGAGAACCAGTTCCGCATCGGTCTCGTGCGCATGGAGCGCGCGATCAAAGAGAAGATGTCGATCCAGCAGGAGATGCAGACGACGATGCCGCGCGATCTGATCAACGCGAAGCCGGTGACGGCCGCGGTGCGCGAATTCTTCGGCTCGTCGCAACTCTCGCAGTTCATGGATCAGACGAACCCGCTCTCGGAGATCACGCACAAGCGACGGCTCTCCGCGCTCGGGCCGGGCGGTTTGTCGCGCGAGCGCGCAGGCTTCGAGGTGCGCGACGTGCATCCGACGCACTACGGGCGCATCTGTCCGATTGAGACGCCTGAAGGGCCGAACATCGGTCTCATCTCGTCGCTCTCGTGCTTCGCGCGCATCAACGAGTTTGGCTTTATCGAGTCGCCGTATCGCAAGGTGATTGATGGGCGCGTCGTCGAGTACGTCCGCATCATCAACGGCGGCGACACGAAGCACCGGCCGGGCGATCACGTGACCGAGGAAGAATTGGCCAAGTCGAATAAGCGCGTGGCCGCGGACGGACGCAAGGCCGAGTCCGAGCCGTATCCGTTCTACCTGACCGCGTGGGAAGAGGATAAGTGGGTCATCGGGCAGGCGAACATCGAGTTGGACGAGGCGGGCAACATTGTCAACGAGCGTAATGCCGCGCGCAAGGCGGGCGAGTTCATCACCGCCGTGCGCGACGAGATCGAGTACGTTGACGTGAGTCCGAAACAACTCGTCTCGGTCGCCGCGTCGCTCATCCCGTTCCTTGAGAACGACGACGCGAACCGCGCGTTGATGGGATCAAACATGCAGCGTCAGTCAGTGCCCTTGCTGCGCGCGGAAGCGCCGTACATCGGCACGGGCATGGAGCGCGTGACGGCGTCGGATTCGGGCGCGGTCGTCTCCGCGCGGCGCGACGGCGTGGTTGATTACGTTGACTCGGAGCGCATCATCGTGCGCGCGGATCATAACGTGGACGGCACGATCTCGCGCGAGGTGACGGCGGACATCTACACGCTGACGAAGTTCAAACGGTCGAACCAGAACACCTGTATCAATCAACGCCCCATCGTCAACATCGGTGAGCGCGTGAGCAAGGGACAGGTTATCGCGGACGGCCCTTGCACGGATCGCGGCGAGTTGGCGCTTGGGCGCAACGTGCTAGTGGCCTTCATGCCGTGGCGTGGTTATAACTTCGAGGACGCGATTCTCGTCTCCGAGCATCTGGTCAAAGATGACTTCTACACTTCGATTCACATCGAGGAGTTGGAGATTGAGGCGCGCGA
>JANMAD010000456.1:0-2443 GCA_031359515.1 Acidobacteriota bacterium
CCACAGGAGGCGCGCACTGCGGCGCTTAATGCTCAATCGGGGCGGGCAAAATCCAACCGCATGACGGCGGAACGCTCAACTATGAAGTGAAAAGATAAGTCTTTTATTCTTCGTTCAGCGTTCCGCCTTCATCCTTTTGCATTGTGCCCGCCGCGATTGAGCATTACGCGCCGCAGTGCGCGCCTCCTGTGGGCGCGGTGCGGGGGCGTGGGGCGTGGTTGGTGTGGGGGGGGACGGTCGCGTGCGCGTTGTTGGTGTTGGGACTAATCGCGGGCGCGCCGCTGGCGCGAGCGAACGGGCACGAGACGTTTGCGTTGATCGCCTACAGTGCGTTCAGTAGTCTGTGTCATCAACTACCGGTTCGCTCTTTTTATCTGGCCGGGCAGCCGTTGGCCGTATGCGCGCGTTGCGTTGGTATCTATGCGGGCTTCGCGGCGGGCGCATTGTGTTATCCGCTCGTGCGTTCGCTCAGCCGTTTGGACATGCCCGCGCGCCGTTGGCTCTTGCTCGCGGCGTTGCCGACGGGGATTGACTTCGCGCTCGGTTTCACGGGGCTGTGGGCGAACACGCACACGTCGCGTGCGCTGACCGGTGCGTTGCTCGGCGCGACGTTAGCGTTTTATGTCGTCCCCGGTCTGTGCGCGTTGGGCGGCCGCATGGGGCGGCGTGCGCAGCGGAGCGCGCAAGGGCCGCGCCTGCAACACGAGTTTCACTGAGCCTTTCTACAAGGTAGGACGAAGATATTATGAATGACAAAATGAAAGCGGCCATCACGGCCGGCGCGCTGCTGGGCATTGTGATTATTGTGGTGGGGGCGGTGGGAACGCTGGCTCGCGGCGTCGGGTGTTGCAACTGTCTATTGCCCATCGGGGGCGGCATCTTGGCCGTCTACTTGTATAGCAAGAAGTCGCCGCCCATGATCCAACCGGGCGACGGCGCGGTGCTGGGCGCGATTGCCGGCGCGGTGGCGGGCGTCATCTATTTGATCGTCGGCGTGCCCATCGTCTATTTCATGAGCGCCGCCGCATTGGCCATGCAGTTCGAGCAACTGCGCCAGTCCGGCATCAACCTGCCCGCCGGACTGAGCGTGTTGATGATCGCTATCATCGGCGGCATCGTCGGCGTCTTCATCTACACCGGCTTGGCCGCCATCGGCGGACTCATCGGCACGACCTTTATCAAGGGCGAGCAAAGCGGCGGGCCCGTTGCGCCCGCACCGCCGCCACCGCCCGTCTTCGGCGGCCCGCAACCGCCTATGCCACCGCCGACACAGCCACCGCCCCCGCCCGGCAGCGACTTCGGCGGCGGCAACTTTGGCGCGGGGAGTTAGAGCGGCAGGAGTTGCACCACGAAGGCACGAGGAGAAACGATGAGCGATGAACGATGAACGATGAATTAGAAACAGTTCATCGTTCATCGTTCCGCCTTCAGCCTTCGCTTCGTCCCCTTTGTGCCTTCGTTGTTTATGTGGCACGGCGGGTTGGCGCGCGACCGTGATTAAGTTAAACTGTGCGTCGTCAAACGGGGCAGCGTCTTCGCCAAGACGCTGCTCGTTTTGTGTGTGGTCGCGGCCGGCGCGCGGCTTTAGTTGGTGCGGTGGTTTTGAGGAGTGCTTGAGCGCGATGTTTTCTTCCGAAGTTATACTGACCCATATGCAATGCGGCGACCTCGCTGTTGGCAGCCAATGCCCGGACGTACTACTGCGCGAGCACGTTGAGGTGTTCTGGAAGACCGCGGCCAATATCAGTCCGCTCTACCGACTGGATGCGTTCGATTACACAGTGCTAGTCTTCTACTTCACTATCCTTGGTGTGCTGGCCATCTACGGCGCGTATCGCATCAAGCAGGTCGTGGACTTCTGGCGCTACCGCCGCATCCAGCCGCGCCCGCAAAGCTATTTCAGCGAAGACACCTTGCCGCACATCACCGTCCAGTTGCCGCTCTTCAACGAACTGTACGTGATCGAGCGACTGCTGCGCGCCGTCACCGCGATTGACTATCCGCGCGAGCGTTTGCAGATTCAAGTCCTCGACGATTCGACCGACGAGACACAAGAACTCGCACGCAAGACCGTCGAACTTTACGCGCAGCAAGGCTTCGACATCGAGTACGTGCATCGCACCGACCGCAGCGGTTTCAAAGCGGGCGCGTTGGAACATGGCATGAAGACGGCGAAGGGCGAACTCGTCGCCATCTTCGACGCGGACTTTGTGCCGAAACCTGATTGCCTGCGCAAACTCGTCCACTTCTTCACCGATCCACTGACGGGTTGCGCGCAGATGCGCTGGTCACACATCAACGGCACGTACAATTTGCTCACGCGCTTACAGACGATCATGCTCGACGGCCATTTCGTCATCGAGCAAACCGTCCGCAATCGCACCGGCGGCTTCTTCAACTTCAACGGCACGGCCGGCATCTGGCGCAGACGCGCGATTGAACT
>JANMAD010000476.1:0-8869 GCA_031359515.1 Acidobacteriota bacterium
TGTGCGCGCTGATTTCGCCGTGAACGAGTTTGATCATGCGGCGTGGCAGCGGGCACAGGCGGTGCGCATCGAGCGTTACTGGTCGGGCGCGAGCGCGCCGGCCGCGCGGCAGGCGGAGGCGCGCGTGCTGTGGTCTGACTCAGCGTTATATGTGCGCTTCGTGGCGCGGCAGGGCGAGCCGTTGGTGGTGCGCGACAAGCCGCGGCTTGATCAGAAAACCATGAGCCTGTGGGATCGTGACGTGTGCGAGTTGTTCGTCGCGCCGCACGCGAATGAACCGGAGCGTTATTTCGAGTTCGAGGTCGCGCCGACGGGCGAGTGGATAGATCTGGGCATTCACGTCCTGCCCGACAAGCGCGAGACCGATTGGGAGTATCACTCCGGCGCAACCTTCGCCGCGCGCATCGCGCCGGACACGATCACGTTGACGATGCGCATCCCTTGGGGCGCGCTCGGCGGCAAGCCTGCGCCCGATGCACGCTGGCGCGCGAACCTGTTTCGCTGTGTCGGCGCGGGCGCGACGCGCGGCTATCTCGCGTGGCAACCGACTCGCACCGAGCAGCCGAGTTTCCACGTGCCGCAAAGTTTCGGCTGGCTGCACTTCAAGGCCGACTAAGCGAAACAGATAAAACCACTATAGCTGATTGCAACTGAGTGTGACCGCGTGTCAGTACCGCCTGCGGTAGCGCGCGGGTCTGTTATCACGCACCCACCCGCTACCGCAGGCGGTACTGACCTAACTACCCGCCAAATCTTTATTTGTACGAGACCACGACCGACTGCGGCGTCTGCGGCACGGGATGCAGTTCGCTGCGCGTGAAGCCGGCGTTGGCGCACATGCGTTCTAACTCGGCGAAAGTGTAGGCGTCGCCGGCGGGCGTGCTGATGAGCATCGTGTAGCTGAACCCGGCCGCGCCCGGCGGCGTGACGCGGTCGTCGTTCGGCACGAACTCAAGCGTGACCGCACGGCCGCCGTCTGCGAGCGCGGCGTGGACTTTGCGCAGCAGCGTCTCGTTGGTCGGCGGATCGAAGTGATGCAGAAAATTGGTCAAGAGGATCACGTCGTAAGGGCCGCCGAAGTCCACGTCGAACGCGCTGCCCGCGATAGTTTGATAACGATCCATGACACCCGCGTGCGCGGCGTTCTCTTTGGCCACTTCGAGCACGGTGGGCCAATCGAGGGCTGTGACGTGCGCTTGCGGATTGCGCGCGGCGAAGGCGAGACCGAAGCGGCCGTGCCCGGCCGCAATGTCGAGAATGCGCAAGGGTTGATCATGTTGCGGGTCAACCAACCCGGCCATCATCTGCGCGGCCGGCATCATCATCGGAGCCATGCTGCGCGCGAACTTCACCCAGACCGGATTCTCCGGCCCGACCGTGCCATCCTGCGGCAGCGCCGTCCCGCCTTTGCGCACCGCCGCCGTCGTCTCTGTAAACCCGGCGGTCAGCATTGGTGTGAGCATGAATTCAACCACGCCGCCGACGTAGGCCGGCGAGCGTTGGTCGAGGAACACGGCCGAATCGGGCGTGAGCTGATAACGGTCAGCTTCCTTCGTGAGAAAGCCGAGGCCGGTCAGATAATCACAGAGGATACGTGCGCCGCGCTCGGCGATCTGACATGCTCGCGCGATGGCGGGCGCGGTCTCGTGCCCCTCAGCGATGGCAGTGAAGAGGCTCAACTCGATGGCGGCCTTGATGGCTTCGCTGCGCTGGTACGCGCCGACGGTCTCGAAGAAAAGCATCGGGGAAGGCCCCGTCTGTTCGGGCATGATTTGTCTCCTTGAGATCGCTTACAAATGAAAGCGTGCGGTAAAGTTGTCGAGCGTCGTACTTCTTACGTGATCTGCGGCGGGCGCGTCAAATCACGCGCGCGGGTCAGCGCGCCTGTGCCAGATGCGACTCGTAACGCGCGCGTGTCTCTGCGCTCATCTCCACGATGCGGACGCCGATCAGAAAACCCTGTTCCGCACCTTCCTTGCTTAGTTGTTCATAACGCACGGGCGTGCCCAATAGCGCGAGCGGCCCCGCCGGATGTTCGAGTTGGATGCTGAGCGTCACGCCGGGGCCGGTCAGGTAGCGTTCGCCGACGCGCACGGCCGGCAGCACCAACCCCAACCCGCTCGCGCTGAGGTCGCGCGTGTAACCGGCAAGGGGGAGGTTGCGCCGTGCATGCTCGCCGCTCATCATTGGTTCATACAGCGAGACGCTGCACGGCAGGCGCAAGGAGGGGCGCGGCGCGCGGCGATTGCCAACGTAAGCGCGCACGCGCGCAACTATTGTGCGGAGCAATTCGGACATAAAAACAGATGCCAGCGAGCAGCGGGAGAGCCTACGCTGACAGCTAGCATCTTACATCCGCTGGCGATAGATCAATGGCCCGGGTGCGTTCGTGCTGCGTGCCGCGGGCTTACTTGTTGGCCGGCGCGGTCAATTCAAGCTGCTCCGTCTTGCTCGCGCGCAACGTGACGCGCTGCCCGCCCACGCTGAACTGCCTGATCTCATCTTCCAACAATCCACGTGGGCGCTCTGCGGCCGGCAGCACGAACGCTAGATAATCGCCCGGCGGCGCGGTGAATGTAAACGTGCCGTCTAACGCGGTGCGTGCGAGAAACTGCGTGCCCTGCCAACGCCACTGGCGCGCGTCCGCCGGCACCAGCACAACCGCCGCGCCGCTCAAGGGCGCATGCTCCTTCTCGTCCGCGACCGAGACGCGCCCGTGCAGTTGGGCCAACTCCGGCGATAGCACCACGCGTGCGCCATTGATCGTCATGCCGTCTTCGATCACTAACGGGTCGCGCGTGTACGTGACGCCATTCGCCGTGATTGACTTGACATAATAGCCGCCCTCTTCGCCTGAAGCGGTGACGCTCAAGAAGACCTTGCCCGGCTGGATGCCGCCAAGGACGAAGCGGCCATTTTGTACCACCGCATTGTCGCTGGACAACGTGCGCTGCCCTGCGCCGGCCGACTCCGCATTGAGCGCGAGATAGGATGGCAGTTCCTTCTCGCCTTCGATGACGACTGTGCCGGAGATGCGCCCGCCCGTGCCGAGATTGACGATCAAGTTTGTGAGATCATGCCCTTCAATCTTTACTTCCTGTTGGCGCAGCGCGAAGTGTTGGATAGGCTGCGGCGGGCGCAAAGTCTCCATCGCGCGTTGGTTGCCGCTCTCAACCGCCTTACTCACGGCCATCTGGAACGCGGCAAACGCAGTTGGATCAGTCTCCGCTTGCGGCTGTGCGCTCAGCACATAGAGACCATCGGGCAGTTCGTTGAACTGCCAGTGCCCTTGCCCGTCCGTGGCTGTGAATTGATCAATCGTCAGCGGCATCTCTTCCGCTTCAGCCTCTTTCAGATGGATGCTGATATGCACGCTCGTTAAGGAACGACCCGTCCGTTTGTCTTTCACGACGCCGGCCAAGGTGTACAACCCACGGTCGGCGAGCATGACATCAACGCCCGTCTGCTCCTCGCCCGCCGCCAGTTTGATGACAGTGGCATCGTTGGGGCGCGTGGCGGACGGATAGTAGGTCACGACCAGTGGGCTGCCCTGCTGGCCCGGGCCTTCATAATCCATCTCGCCCGTGCTATTGCCGTGCTCGATCTGCTCGGCGACGCTGACGAGATACTCGCCGGGCGGCAGACCGGCGAAGCGGAAAATGCCCCGATCATCCGTCGGCAATGTGCCTGCGGAATTTGCGCCGACGCCGCCGAGATATTGCCGCAACTTTCCTTGTTGCCGCCGCAACAACGTGACCTCGACGTTGATCGCCGGATCGCCGTTCTCGTAAGTGACCTTGCCTGTGAGCGCGCCGCCGCGCCGGGCGCGCACCTCCACCTCAGCGTCGCTCGTGCCGTCTATACTCACCCGCTCGAACTGATCGCGGAAGGCGTTGAAGTTGATCTCAGTGCCCTGTGTCTCGTCGACGCTGAGAAAACTGTACGGCGTCAGCAGCCCCGGCCCTTCGACGATGATGAAGTAACGACCGGCAGCCACATGCTCGATCACGAAATCTCCGCGCTCGTTCGTCAGCGCGGAGGGGCCCGTGCCTTCCGTGCTGCCATCTTGCAGCAGCAACACACGCGCACGCCGCACGGGCCGCCCCGTATCGTCATAGACCACGTGCCCGCGCAACTTCGCGCGTGGCGTCGGCTCTGGTGTCGCGCCCGGTTGGCCCGGCTCTTGCGGCTGGGCCTGCACCTGATCATCCACGCGCACCCTATTGATCTGCGCGTTGGCTAACCAAAGCGGCAGCAACAAGCAGGCGAGGGCTAGTAACAGCTTATGCGCGGCACGCAATTGACCGGCGCAGGCGCGCATTGCTTGTGCGTGGGTTGCGGTATTCATAGCGCGCTTCCTGTTACGGGCAGAACGGGGCAAAGTTTTATTTGTTGCGCGGCTCAGGCGGATTTCAACTTATGGCTTTTTCACGCCCGGCGGCACGTAGGGCTTGCCGCCCGTGTCCTTGCTCTTATAACCGGCGGCGTCCATGTAGAACGAGAGCCGGCCCGTGCGGCCATACTTGACCGGCTCGGCCTGTACCGCATAAGCCCGTGCATCTTTGCCGAAAAGGAGACTGAACTTATAGCCGAGCGTATCGGACTCCACATCGTCGCGCAGAGACGGCTTGTTCGCGACGAGCGTGGGCATATCAGCGTACACACCGCCATGCTGCGCGGCGTAGGCAGCTTCCGCCTGCGCGATCAGGATCAGCACCTGCTGCACTTCGTCGTGATGACTGTCAATGCGCGCATCGGGGAAGAAGGCCGCGCCCTTGCTCTGCACCACTTGATAGCTCGGCAGATCGCCGTAGAGCCACACGCCGCCCACGCGGATCAGTCGAATCTGTTCGACCTTCGAGGTGGGATCATCGGCCCGCCGCGCGAAGACGGTCGCCTCGTCGCCGCTGATCTGCTCGCCATTTAGCTCGACCTCGTCGGGCACGGCCGTGGACATTTTCTCAAACTCCGGCCGCAACTCGTCAAAGTCTTGCGCCGACAGACTCACAATCGCGGGCTTGTAGATGGACATGGCGAACGCCTCGCGAAACTGTCGTTCGCGTAGCGCATGATAGAAATCGAGTACGACGCGCGACGGCGTGCCCGCAGCCGGCGTGCGACTAGGCGTCGCGGCGGGCGTGGTCACAACGACGGGCGCAGGCGACGGCGTCTGCCCTTGCGCAGGGGCCGCGACACTTGCGAGCGCGAGCGTGCAGACGCATAACGCGATACTGAGTTTAAACCTGAAGCACGCACGCGCGCGGTGTGGGGACTGTTGCTGCATGAATGATCTTTCCTTCGGAATGAATGATCGGCCGCTCGCGCGTCCGGTCGTCGGGTGGTCCGTTCAGCGCGCCGTATAATTATAGAGGATGAAAAAGAAAAAAGCGTTGCCGCAGCGAAGATTGTTCGTGGGCAGTAGTCAGTCCCACTGAGTTCGCGGTTTAAAGTTTGGGGTTTAGAACGCAAGCATTTGAAGCTGTTTGCACAGTCCCGCTAGGGACGGAATGTTTGTAGCGACCAGCCGTTTGTTACTGACGCAGCTCCGTAGGAGCGGAATACAACATGCCGCTCCTACGGAGCTGCCTCGAAAGAGGATGCCGATGAGCTACAAACATCCCGCTCCTACGGAGCTAGGGCTTTACAAACAGCTTCTCAACTTGGTTGATTAAAGAACTACTACCTAAACGTTGCCCTCTGAACTCATTATCTTCACCGTGCCTGACGACGGACAGCCTTTTATCTGAACGCTGCATCAATTAGCCAACACGCCTGAAATCTCTGTCGGGGCCGCTGCCCACACGCGCCGGTCGCTAGGGGATTTGTGTCGCTACGCACTGCACGGTGATTGCGGTTTTCCCCGGACTACCGCGCGCACCTGACAACTCATCTCGGAGGTTTCCACAACATGAGACGCTTTAACGTACTGCCCACTATCCTACTCGCGCTCGCGCTTTGCCCATCAAGCGCGGCACAACTCGCGCGGCGCAACGCGCACACACCCGTCGCGCCGGAACGCATGGCCGACATGGAAAAAGTCAGCACGCAACTGCTGCCCATCCGCCGCGTGATCCTCTACAGCAACGGCGTCGCTTACATCGAGCGGCGCGGCATGGTCACGGGGCACGCCGAGATCGCGCTCTCGTTCAAACAGTCGCAGGTGGACGACGTGTTGAAGTCTATGATCGTGCTCGATCTGGGGCGTGGGCGCATCGGCGCGGTCAGCTACAACTCGTCCGCGCCGCCGGAGGCGCGCATCGCCGACATCCCTTTCAACGTCGCGGCGCAGACTGCGGCGGGCGGTCTCGCCGGTGTGCTGGGGCAACTGCAAGGTGCGCATGTCAGCGTGACGACGGCGACGCGCACCGCGACCGGCGCGATCCTTACGGTCGAGGAACGACGCACGCAGATTGATGCGTCGAAGCCGCCCGTCATCACGCACGCGCTCGTCATCGCGTCGGCCGGCGGCGAGTTGATGAGCTTCGATCTAGCAGATGTACGCGGCGTGAAACTCCTGGACGAGGGCGCACGGCGCGATGTGACGGAGTTTGCGCAGGCGACCGCATCGGCGCGGCGACGCGATGCCAAGACCATCGTCGTCACATCGGACGGCACGAGCGCACGCGAGATGGTCGTCAGCTACACGCTGGCCGCGCCGATCTGGAAGACGACGTATCGCGTCGTGTTGGACGAAGGCGGCAAACCGTTCTTTCAAGGCTGGGCGATTGTGGACAACGTGAGCGAAGAGGATTGGCGCGACGTGGAACTGTCGCTCATCTCCGGCACGCCCGTCTCGTTCATCCAGCCGTTGCAACAACCGTTCTATCGCTATCGCCCGGTCGTGCCGATCCCGGATGATCTGCAACTCAACCCGCAGACTTACGAACCGGGCGAAGGCACAGGCGACGGCACGACCGGCGCATTAAGCGGTACGATCACAGACCCGAACGGCGCGGTCGTCGCGGGCGCAACGGTGACGATCACCAACAATGCCAACGGGCAACAGGTCAACGTCAGCACCACAGACGAAGGCAAGTTCACCGCGCAATCGCTCAGCGCGGGCATTTACAACATCACCGTCTCCGCGCAGGGTTTCAAACAACTCACGATGCAGAACGTAAGCGTCAGCGCAAACCGCGTCGCGCGCCTTAACCTGTCAATCGAAGTCGGCAGCGTCGCGGAGACGGTGACGATTACAGGCGGGGTGGCTGAGTCAGGAAGAAACATCGTGGCTGACCTCGCGGTGAACGGCCGCAGGTTTTCAAACCTCGCGCTGATGAAACCCGGTGCGGCTCCGCGCCCCACGCTGAGCGAGGCGCTGACGAGCGGCGCATCCGGCGTCACGGCCGACACGCAGGCGGCGGAGGTCGGCGCAGACTTGTTCGAGTATCGCATCGCGCAGCCGGTGACCTTGCTGCGTGATCGCTCCGCGTTGATTCCGATCTTGCAGACGCGCATGACGGGCGAGCGCGTCTCGATCTACAACGATGCGGCGCGCGGCGGGCGACCGATGAGCGGCTTGCTATTGAAGAACGACTCGCCGCTCACGTTAGAGAGCGGCGCGCTCACGATCATAGACGGCAACGCCTACGCGGGCGAGGCGTTGATGGAGCGACTGAAGCCGGGCGAAGAGCGGCTCATCTCCTTCGCGCTCGATCTCGGCACGCTCGTCCGCGCTGAGGAGAAAGGCTCAGACACGCCCGCCTTCCTCGTCCGCATCGGCGGCGGCGTGCTGCAAGCGCACTATTATCAGCAAGCCAAGAAGACGTATACGCTCACGAATCAGACCGACCGCCCGCGCGTCGTCTACATCGAGCATCCCGTGCGCTCCGGCTGGGAGTTGGACACGAAGAATACGCCCGCGCCCACCGAGCGGACAGCGCGCTACTATCGCTTCCGCGTCGAGTTGCCGGCGCACGAGCGTAAAGAATTGGCCGTGGTCGAACGTCGTTCGCTCTTGAACACCTACGTGCTCGCCAACTTCTCGCCCGCCGATCTAACGTTCTTCTTCACGCAACGCTACATAGACGAGCCGACGCGCGCCGCCCTGCAACGCCTGCTGGATTTGAAAGCGCGCGTGGCCGCGCTCGCCGCGCGCCTGCAAGCCATCAACGCGGAGGTCGCCCAGATCGGCGAAGATCAGAAACGCCTGCGCGACAACATCAGCGCGCTCAAGAGCACGGTCGAGGCCAAGCAACTCATCGCCCGCTACGTCGCCAAAGCCGACGAACAGGAGACACGCATCGAGCAATTAACCAAAGAGCGCCAGACCGTCGCGGACGAACGCCAACGCGCCCAAGCCGAACTCGACGCCGCCATCCGCGCGCTCGATCTGGAGCGCAAACTAACCGAGTAAACCTTAATGCTTGGAGACCGAGTCTCAGCGCACAACCATAAACACCAGCGGCGCGCTGAGCGAACACTTCCCCACCGCGCCGCTTTTAGCGCAGCATAACACGCTAAATTGACGTGTTATGCTGCGCCCCACAGTATAATCAGTAGTTATGTGCTTTTCTCTGAAGGTTAGGAGACATATGTCATGCGACTTAAGCGCAACCTGATAGTCTGCTTCTGCCTACTGCTCATGCTGGCGACTACCGCATTAGCTGAAGGCTGGCGGGGTATTATGCCGCTGCACTCGACCCGCGCTGATGTTGAGCGGATGTTGGGCGCGGGCGGTGATGCCTGCAAGTGTTTTTATAAACTTGAGCAGGAGAACCTCTACATCCAATATTCGGACGCTCCTTGTGCGGGTAAGCCGGATGCGTGGAACGTCGCGCGAGATACGGTTATCAACATCTCTATCTTTCCTAAGACGAAGCCACATTTGTCCGACCTCAAGATAGATGAAACGCAGTATGAGAAAGTC
>JANMAD010000492.1:0-3777 GCA_031359515.1 Acidobacteriota bacterium
CTCGATCTCAGCTATGCGGAGAACCCCGGCATCGCCTTCGGGCAGTTGCAACAGGGCGGCGAGTTCACGCGCTGGATGCTCGCCGGTCTCGCCTGCGCCGCCGTCGTCGCCGTGCTGGTCTATTTCTTCCGCACGCAACGCCCACGCCTTCGTCATCTGATCCATCAGGAAGAGGCCGCCCGCCGCGAGCAGATAGCCCGCGCGCCAACCCAACCCGCGCGCCGCCATCGCCCCCGTCACGCCGCCGCCCCTTCCGCTTCGATCTCGCCGAGCGCCGCGATACAACGCTCGCACACCGTCGGGTAGCGATTGAACTTGCCGACCTCCGTCGAATAGTTCCAGCAGCGTTCGCACTTCTGCCCGTCCGCCCGCGCAACCATCACGCGCAGCGGCAACGCGCTCGCGTCGTCCGTCTTCATCACGCCGACCTGTGAGACGATGAAGACGAAGCGCAACTCTTCCGCCTTGTACTGCGCAAGCAAACTATAAACCGGCTCACGCGCGATGATCTCGACGCGCGCCTCCAAGCCGCTGCCGATCAACTTCGCCACGCGCGCCTCTTCCAATGCGCGCAGCACTTCGTCGCGCACGTCGAAGAGTTGCGCCCAACGCGCACGCAACTCTTCGTCGCGCCGCCCGCTGATTACAATCGGAAAGTCCGCGAGATGCACGGACGGCAAGCGGCCGACCTGTGCGTCGCCATTGCCGGCCACAACGGGCGGCAAGTTCTCCCAGATTTCGTCGGCGGTGAAGACGAGGATCGGCGCGAGCAGACGCGCGAGCGCGTCGGCAATCTCGTAGAGCGCGGTCTGCGCCGAACGGCGCGCGTGTGAGCGCGGCGCGGCCGTGTAGAGCCTGTCCTTGATGATGTCGAAGTAGCGCGCCGAGAGCGTCACAGTGCAGAAGTTGTAGAGCGCGTGATAGACCGTGTGGAACTCGTAAGCCTTGTAGCCCGCGAGCGCGCGTTCGACCACGGCATCCAGTTCCGCCAACGCCCAACGGTCGATCTCATGCAACTCTTTGTGCGGCACAAAGTCACGCGCCGGGTCGAAGCCCGCGAGATTGCCGAGCGCGAAGCGCGCCGTGTTGCGCATCTTGCGATAAGCGTCCGCCACGCGCTGCAAGATTTCCGCCGACGCGCGCACGTCCTCTTGATAGTCCGAGGCGGCCACCCACAGACGCAGGATTTCCGCGCCGGAATCTTTCACCACCTCGTTCGGCGAAATGCCCGTGCCCTCGGACTTGCTCATCTTCGCGCCCTGCACGTTGATGACCCAACCGTGCGTGATGACGGTTTTGTAAGGCGCGCGGTCATGCGCGACGAGTCCGACCATCAGCGACGAGTTGAACCAGCCACGATACTGATCGCCGCCTTCGAGATATACGTCCGCCGGCCAGCGCAACTCAGGATAATGCTCAAGCACGGCGACGGACGACGAGCCGCTATCGAACCACACGTCGAGAATGTCTGTCTCCTTCGTGAACTCCGCGCCGTTGCAACCCGGACACTTAAAACCGTCGGGCAGCAACTCTTGCGCTTCGCGTGTGTACCAGGCGTCCGCCGTCTCGCGCTCGAAGATGTCTGCGATGCGATAGATGACCTCAGCGTCTGCGACTTCCGCATTGCAACTCGCGCAATAGAAGACCGGGATCGGCACGCCCCACACGCGCTGCCGCGAGACGCACCAATCGGGCCGCCCGCGCTGCATGTTGCGCATGCGCGTCTCGCCCCACGCCGGCAACCACTCGACGCGCGCCACCGCATCGAGCGCAGCCGCACGTAAAGATTGCGGCGCGGCCGTTTCGTTCTCCGTGAAGTTGCTCAGATCGCGCCCGTCCTCGTCTTGCTCAACTGCCGACTCAGCCGCCTTCGCATCGAGCGAGATGAACCATTGCGGCGTGGCGCGAAAGATGACCGGGTTCTTGCAGCGCCAGCAATGCGGATAGCGATGCGCGTAGTCTTCACTGAAGACCAGCACGCCGCGCGCGCGCATGAACTCGACGATCTGCGCGTTCGCGTCGAACACACGCTGACCCGCGAAATGCTCGACTTCGGGCGTGAAGCGGCCGGCGTTATCAACGGGACAATAAATCTCCAAGCCATAACTTTTGCCGAGCACGAAATCGTCGTGCCCGTGTCCCGGCGCAGTATGCACGAGACCTGTGCCCGCTTTTCCGGTCGCGCTCCGCTCGCGCGCCTCACTTACGTCCAACTCCGTCTCTGCGTCCGCTTCGCCGCCGAGCGTCACATGCTCGCCAAGCATCAAGAGCGATGACTGCTCAAGCCACGCATGCCGCGCCGTCAAACGATCAAGGCGTGAACCGGGAAAACGCGCGATTACATTCGTCGCGCCCAAACCGCACTTCGCGGCAACCACGTCAACAAGTTCAGCCGCAACGATGTAAACTTCATCACCGCTCTCAATGGCCGCGTATTCATAGTTCGGATTGACCGCGATGCCTAAGTTCGCGGGCAGCGTCCACGGCGTCGTCGTCCAGATGAGAAAAGAGATCGTGCGCGGGTCGTCCTCGCTCCCCAGCACTTCGCGCTTGAATGCCTTGCCGTCAATCGTCTCTTCCGACAACGGAAACTTCACATAGACGCTCGGACTCGTATGCTCTTTGTATTCGACCTCCGCTTCTGCGAGCGCGGTCTGATCGTGTATGCACCAATAGACGGGGCGCAGGCCCTTGTAAGCGTAGCCGCGCTCGACGAAGCGACCGAACAGCCGCGCCGTCTCCGCCTCGTACTGATTGGACATCGTGAGATAAGGGTTATCCCACAGGCCCGTGATGCCGAGCCGTTGGAAATCGCGCGTCTGTCGTTTGAGCGCGTCGGTCGCATGCTCGCGACAAGCGCGGCGGAAGCTGACCACGCCGAGGTCGTTCTTCTTCTTACCCTTCTTCTCCAGCGCACGCTCGACGTGCTGCTCAATCGGCAACCCGTGACAATCGTAGCCGGGCACGTAAGGCGCGTCGTAGCCCATCATCGTGCGCGACTTGACGACGAAATCCTTGAGCAGTTTGTTGAGCGCGGTGCCGAGATGTATGTCGGCGTTGGCGTAGGGCGGGCCGTCGTGCAGAATGAATTTTTCCGCGCCCGCGCGGGCCGCACGGATCGCGTGATAGAGATTCAGTTCCGTCCATTTCTGCAAACGGGCCGGTTCGGCTTGGCCGAGATTGGCCTTCTGCGCGAACGCGGTCTTCGGCAAGTTGATCGTCTGCTTCAACTCAAGCGGTGTTTCGGTGGACATAATGGTTCGACTCTAAGACAGGAATCTTAATTTTCTGTGGCCCAAAATTCAAAGTCCCAAGTCCAAAGCCGGACTTGGGACTTTGGGCATTCGCGGTTTGATTGTTCAACCGATGAACAATTCTTCCTCGCTGTAGGTTTCATCAATCGCTTTCGGACGTGGGGCGGTCAACACTTCCAGACCCCGCCGCACGCCCGCCATAATCGCGGCCAACTCGCGCGCCGGCTCGATCAGCTTCGTGTGGATGAAGTAGGTCGTGGCGGAGAACTGTCGCTGCGCTTTATCAATCGAGCGACTGACGCTCACGATCTTGTCGCGCGCCGTCGTCGCCGAATAGCCGACGAGTTGCTTCAACTCGCTGACCTCTTCCTTGATCAACGCAGCCGATTCCGAGAAGTGCTGCGTGGCGGTCGAGAGATGATCCGAGATCGTCGTCACCTGCTCGGCCACTTCGCGCCCCTCCGACGCGATCTGATTGACCCGCGCGCTCAAGGCCGTAACTTGATCCAACAACGGTTCGGCC
>JANMAD010000536.1:0-3835 GCA_031359515.1 Acidobacteriota bacterium
TCTCGACGCCGGTCTGCGCGTTGGTGGCGACTTCTGCTGCAAGGTAAACGCCGTCGTCACGCAATTCGGCGCGCACGTCTATGTGTGTGAGCGGGAGCGGATGACAGAGCGGGATCAGATCGGCCGTGCGCTTGGCGGCCATGATGCCCGCGAGCCGCGCCGTCTCCAACGGGTCGCCCTTCGGCGTTTGATTCGCGCGCACCGCCGCGACCGTCGCCGCCGCCATCAGCACGCGCGCCGAGGCAATCGCGCGCCGCGCGGTCGTCGCCTTTGCGCTTGTGTCCACCATGGCCACGCGCCCCTGCTCGTCCACGTGTGAGAGTTTTTTCATGCCCGCAATGTCCATCGTCCAGTCCGCAGTGTTATTGCAGACAAACTAAACATCAAAACGTGAACGTTAAGCAAGGGCACGCACACACCTTGCTCCGCGCTTGCCAAACTATGAGTGCGCTGGCCGCCGTATAGCAGGTGAAACAAACAACCGGCCGTGGAGCTTGAGCGCAAGCGTCGCGCAGTTGCGGTTGGCATGATCTTAATCAGACCTAGCAAGCTTGAAAGGACAGACAAGGGTGAAAAGACTTTTCGCATTACTACTGCTCGTGGGCGCGTCCGCGACCATTACGGTTGGGACAGCTTCGGCGCAGATGAACCATATGAATCCGACGGTCGGCGGCGCAGCGATGTTGCGCAACAAGACCATCGTGGACAACGCGGTGAACTCGCCGATCCACACGACATTGGTCAAGGCCGTCGTGGCGGCCGGTCTCGCCGATACACTCAAGAGCAAGGGGCCGTTCACGGTCTTCGCGCCGACCGACGATGCGTTTGCCAAAGTGCCCGGCGACGCGCTCAACTCGCTCATGCAGCCGGAGAACAAAGGACTGCTAACGAGCGTGCTGACGTATCATGTCGTGGCCGGCAAGTACGACAGCAAGAAGATCGCCAGCCTGATCAAGCGCGGTCATGGTTCAGCCAAACTGCCCACGGTTGATAAGGGCCACTTCCTGACGGCTACGATGGAAGGCAGCGACCTGATCCTGACCGACGAAAAAGGCGGCCGGGCGCGCGTTACGACCGGCGATGTCTATCAGTCAAACGGTGTGATCCACGTGGTTGACACCGTCCTGATGCCGGGCGAAGGCATGATGATGTCCGACGACATGATGAAGAAGAAGAAAATGTAAGCCGCCGTTCAACGCGGGGAACAACAGAAGGCGCTACCGGATCACGGTAGCGCCTTTCGTTTTCGTGGTGGCAGGGCTGCCTAAGATTGAACGGACAGATTTATCGCCGCGCCTCGAAGATGCGATTGAACGGAGTCTCGGTGGCGCGCCGAAACTGTGTGAAGCCGCCTTGCGTCACGACATCACGCAACGCATCGTCGGTGGCGACTGCACCGAGCGCGGGGCCGCCGAGCGCGAGCGAGTTGGCGGTGCAACACAAAGTCGAAGCGGCCGAGAAGACGCGCCCGATGATGTTGATGTTCTCTTCGACGCACGTGCCGGCCATCGGCTCGACGATCATGACGGTGCCGTCCTTAGCCAGCGTCGCGTGCGCGCGTTTCATCGCGCCGACCGGATCGCCCATGTCGTGCAGGCAGTCGAAGAAGGCGATCAGATCGTAGCCTTCATCGGGGACGCTGTTGGCATCCGACACGGCGAACTGCACACGGTCGGCGACGCCGGCCGCTTCAGCGCGCTGCTGCGCCGTCGCGATTGATGCGGCATGATTGTCGTAGCCGTAGAAGCGTGAAGCTGGGTAAGCCTGTGCCATGAGAATCGTGGACGCGCCATGCCCGCAGCCGATGTCGGCAACCTTCGCGCCCGCTGTTAGTTTCTCGTTCACACCGGTGAGCGCGGGAATCCACGAGTTGACGAGGTGCATGGCATAGCCGGGGCGGAAGAAGCGCTCGGTGCCGACAAAGAGATCGGGATCGTTGTCGCCCCAGACGATGCCGCCGCCATGTTGGAATGCCTCGCTGATGCGCGGCTGCGCGTTCACCATCGCCTTGATGACATAGAAGCCGCCCCCGACGAAGAACGGGCTGCTCTCGTCGGTTAAAGCGACGGCCTGTTCGGGCAGCAGATGGTAACGCCCGCTCGCCGGGTCGTACTCGACGTAACCGCCCGTCGCTTGATTGATCAGCCACTCGCGCACGTAACGCTCGACCGTGCCCGTGCGCTCGGCCAACTCGGCGGGCGTCACCGGCCCGGCCGCGGCCAACGCTTTGTAGAGTCCGAGTTTCTGCCCGATGTACACCAGCGTGGAACTCAGGGCCGCGCCGAAGTCGCCCACCACCTTGCCGAGAAAGTCGTGGAGTTTCGCTTCATCAATTGGTTGCGTTGCAGTTTGAGAACTCATTTCTTGCCCTCCTAAGAAAATGTTAAAGCACGAGATGTAACTGAGAAGTGTTGTCCGTCAGGCTTGAGCATAGCGCAGTGCTTCTATAACAAACGCGGCGCGGCGTCAACACTACGCGGGCTAACGAGCCAGCCTTACGTGGGCAAGCGCACGAAGCGCACGACTGCGCCCGCGTCAATCAGCTTGCTGCCAGCATCCACGATCACGAGCGCATCGGCGCGCGTGAAGGCGACGAAGTCGGACGAGCCGCCCCAACGCAAAGGCTCGGCGACGAGCCGGCCCGCTTCGTCCGTGCGCAACTGCGCGGGCAGATAACTCGCGCGCTCCAGCGCGCCCTTCACGGCGCGGCCGAGTACTGCATGTTCTTCCACGAGCGCGGCATCGCTTGCGCCCTGCATCGCGCGCAGGGCCGTGCGCGCGAACAGATTGAACGTGACCGAGACGGAGACGGGGTTGCCGGGCAGCCCGAAGACGAGCGTGCGGCCGAGCCGCGCGAAGACCGTCGGCTTGCCCGGCCGTAAACTCACGCGCTCGAAAAAAATCTTCGCACCGAGCGCGTGCAGCGCCGGCTTCGTGAAATCGTAGAGGCCCATCGAGACGCCGCCGGAGAGGATGAGCGCGTCGGCGCGCTCGGCCGCATCAGCGATCATGCGTTGCAGTAACGCTGGATCGTCGCCGGCAAACGGCAGTTGCTCTACGTCCGCACCGGCTGCTTCCGCGTAGGCGCAGAGCGAGTAAGTGTTCGAGTCGCGTATCTGATCCGGGCCGGGCTGTGCATTGACGGCGACCAGTTCCGTGCCCGTCGCCAGCACGCAGACGCGCGGGCGCGCACCCACCAGTACCCGCGCATAACCGAACGATGCGAGCGCCGCCATCATCGCCGCGTTGATGGTCGCGCCCTCATGCAGCACGATCTCGCCCTGCTTGATCTCCGTCGCGCGGGGCGTGATGAACTGACCGGGTTGCGTCGCTTTGCCGATCTCAACCAGCGCACCGCCTGCGAGCTCGCGTGTGACTTCGACCTGCTGCACGCTGTCTGCGCCAGCGGGCACGGGTGCGCCGGTCATAATCCGCACCGCCGCGCCCGCTTGCAGCATGCCTTGCCAACCGCGTCCCGCTGCCGCTTCGCCCGTGAGCCGTAGACGCACCGGCGCGTGCGTCGTATCGGCGGCGCGCACCGCGTAGCCGTCCATTTGCGCGCGATCAAACGGCGGCAAGTCGCTATCCGCGATCACGTCTTCCGCCAGCACACGCCCGCGCGCCGCCGCGAGCGCGACCGACTCCGGTGCAAGGCGCGGCGTCTGCTCCGCGACGATACGGATTGCAGCGGGCACAGGCAACAAGGTGGTTTGCGGCACGGCCGTGAGCTTAGCGCAAATGCGCCGGGGCGGAAAAGCGAAAGCGGCGGCCCTTCATTATTGAAAGGCAACGCCGTGTCTGAGCCTGCTGATCTTTCCTGACCAATCAACGCTGA
>JANMAD010000564.1:0-12695 GCA_031359515.1 Acidobacteriota bacterium
ACTTTATCCAGCCCCAAGCCGCCGTAAGCCTCCGGGATGTCCACGCGCAGCAGGTCTAACTCACCGGCCTTTAACAACAACTCGCGCGTCAATGCCCAATCCTGAGCGTGAATCTCTGCATCACGCGGCAGCACTTCGGCGCGCATGAAATCTTCGGCAATGCGACCGAACATTTGTTGTGCGCCTGAGAGGTCTTCACGCGTGAAGACCTGTTCCGGCGTGACATCGGTAATTAGAAAACTGTCGTCTTCCATAGTTTGATTAACATCGGCTTTGGCTGACATTCCGGAAGCTCTTCCCGTTAATTGCATTAAATTTGAAATGTCAGCGCACACGTTGAGTGTGAATCGCTTCGTCTGAAGAGGGGCAAAAAAGCATCAACATGCGCTACTGCAAGGGAGACTTCTCTGTGCCTTGACAAATTGTTGACGCGGAACGTCCGGCGGATGTATAACAACCTACCGGACGGTCGGTAACATAGCATTCCCTGCGATTAGAGCACAAGCACGATGTGCGGCTCGCAGAACTGCAAAAATTAGCATGAAAGCGCAAAAAAAATCGACTCCGACTGACGAGCGGCGGGCAGAGATTTACCGTACAGCAGCACAGATCATTCTGCGCAAGGGCTATGATGCGACTTCCGTCAACGACATCGCCAATGCACTCGGCATGACGAAAGCGGGTCTCTATCACTACATCAACGGCAAGAAAGAGTTGCTCTTCGATATCATGAATTTTGGCTTGGACGAATTAGATGAAGAGGTAGTGACGCCGGCAAAATCCATCTCCGACACGTCCGACCGTTTGCGTTTCATCATCGCCAATAACGCGCGGCTAGTGACCAGAGGGCAGGGAGCTATCACGATCCTCGTTGACGAGATCACCGCGCTCACACCCGCTCAGAATAGAAAAATCACCCGCCGCAAGCGCGCCTATTTTGTGAGCTTGCGGAACACGCTGAATCAACTCAAAGCGGAAGGCAAGTTGCAGGACGTGGATACGACGGCGGCCACATTCAGTCTCCTCGGAATGATCAATTGGCTGTCGCGCTGGTATCGTCAGGACGGCGCGCTCTCAGCGGAGCAGGCGGCGGAACAGATTGTCAAAATCGCCCTCAACGGTTTGATGCGCCCCGAAGCAAGCGCTGCTCGTCGAGGTTTGCAGGTGGTTAAAAATAGTAGCCAGTAGTCAGTAGAAGACATTCATTAACGATCCACAGCGTGTCAACGCCAGCGCCCTGAATGCGTAGACTACTGACTACTGTTTCAATTATGAACATCCTTGTTTGTCTCAAACAGATTCTCGATCCTGAAATACCGGCGCGCGACTTTCGCGTTGTTGCGGCTAAGCGTGAGGCGGAGCGCGGGTCGGCCAGTCTCGTCACCAACATCTTCTGCGAGAATGCGCTCGAAACGGCTTTGCAATTTCGTGAGCGCGCCGGCGGCACAAAAATCACCGTGCTCTCATACGGTCAGCCTTCGGCTGAAGACTCGCTGCGCAAAGCGTTGGCGATGAAGGCGGACGCCGCCGCGCTCGTCGTCAACGATGGCAACACAAATCCCGACCCGCTCACTGTTGCGCGCGTGCTCGCCGCCGCCATTGCCAAACTAGGCACTTTCGATTTGATCATGGTCGGGCGCGAAGCGGGTGATTGGGGGGCGGGGCAGACCGGCGGCCTCCTCGCTGAGATGTTAGAGCTGCCTTGCGTCTCCTTCGTTGACAGCATCGAGTCGGTCGGTGGCAAACTGCATCTCAAGCGGCAGACAGACACCGGATGGGAAACTCTCGCCGCCGACCCCCCCGTCGTCGTGACTGTCACAAACGATGAGCACAACGGGCCGCGCATCCCTAAAGTCCGCGACGTGATGATGTCGTATCGCCAGCCGCTCACACAGTGGATGCTCGACGAACTCGGCATAAATGCGGACGAGGCACGCGCCGGAAATATCTATTACGATGTGGCCGAACTTGCCATCCCGCAAAAAGAAACGCGCTGTGAGTTTGTCTCCGGCGACACGCTGGACGAAAAAGTCGAAGCCTTCGCCCGGCGCATCATTGAAGTGACGGGCGCGATGTAATGCGGATTCTTCAATTGCGGAATACGGATTGGGGATGCGGATTGAAGAAACAAAGCGGTGCTGATTTTTATAATCCGCATTCGGCAATCGGATAAGTGTCTGCCACCAAATTTATGAACGACGTTTGTATTTGTCTTTTCGCCGCTCCCAATTTCGATAAGTCCGCGCAAGGTCTCGCGGGCGCAGGGCGACGTCTGGCCGATGAACTTGACGGGCAATTACTCGCTGTCATTGTCGGTGCAGGTGCGGACGCGCTCGCTGCGGAAGTCGCGCGAATCGCAGATACCGTCACCCTCGCGGATCAAGCGGAGTTGGCTGAATACCAGCCGGAGACTTGTCTGAACGCGCTGGCGCAACTGTGTGGTGAAAGGTCGCCGCGCGCCGTGCTGTTAGCCAACGACACGTACAGTCAGGAGATCGCGCCGCGGCTCGCTTACCGTTTGGGTGGGAGTGCGGTCGGCGATGGTGTGGAGGTGCGCGTTGAAGGAGAAGCCTTGCGCGTTGTCCGTCAAGTTTACGGCGGCAAGGCTCAAGCCGTGATTGAACTGAAACGCACGCCTGCGGTCGTGTGGCTGCGCGCACGCTCGTTTGCGCCCGCCGCAGAGCGCGCCGAATCGGGCGAAATCACACGCGCCGCACTCGACATTCAGGCGGATACGCGCACGCGCATCGTTGAGCGCAAACGCGAAGCGGGCGGTGAGGCGCGACTTGAAGAAGCGCGCGTGATCGTCTCAGGCGGGCGCGGCATCGGCGGCCCCGAGCCGTTTGAGTCCGAGTTAAAACCTCTGGCCGCATTGTTGGGAGCGCAGATGGCCGCGTCGCGGGCGGCATGTGACGCGGGTTGGGTTCCGCCGACGTGGCAGGTGGGACAGACGGGCAAAAAAGTCACGCCGGAGTTGTATCTGGGCATTGCCATCACCGGCGCGAGCCAGCACATGGCGGGCATCTCCGAAGCGAAAGTGATCGCCGCCATCAACACCGACCCCGATGCGCCGATCTTCAAGCACAGCCGTTTCGGCATCGTCGAAGATTACCGCAAGGTCGTGCCGTTGCTACGCGAAAAGTTGGCCGCATTACAAAGGTAGTCTCAACCGTTGCTCCATTAAAATGATCTCTTCTGCGGAAGCCACCCGACAGATTTACTGGAACATCTCCCACCTCTGGGTGATGTACGTTTTGCTGCTGCCCACGGCGGCAAGCGCGGGTTACGGCATCTATCGTCACTTCAGTCGTTGGCGTCGGGGCTTACCCACCGCGCGCTTCGACCGGCCGGCTGAGCGCGGCAAGTTGCTGTTCAAACACGCCGTCGCGCAGAGACGCACGGCGCAGAATTTTTACGCTGGACTTTTTCATCGCCTCATCAGTTACGGGTTCGTCATTCTCACCATCGCGACAACGGTCGTCGCGCTTGATGCGGACTTCGGGACGGCGATCATGCGCGGTAAGTTTTATCTCTACTTCCAGTCATTCATCGTTGATATCTTCGGTGCGCTGGTGATGGTCGGCGTCGGGCTGGCTGCCGCGCGGCGTTATCTCAAGCGTCCGCAAAAACTCGTCTACACGGACGAAGCGACATTGATACTGGTTGTTATCTTCCTGCTGTGCCTGCAAGGATTTTTGATCGAAGGCTGGCGCATCGCGGCGACGAATGATCCGTGGAGGGCTTGGTCTCCGTTCGGCAACCTATGCGCGCGAGCCTCGCGAGCGTTGATGAGCGTTGAAGCGATGGAGTGGGCGCACCGGGGGACGTGGTGGTTTCATCTCGTCGTGAGTTTCGGCTTCATCGCGTGGCTGCCTTACACAAAGATGATGCACATCATTACCGCGCCGCTCAACATCTACACCGCCAACCTCGCCCCGCTCGGCGCGTCGCTCAAAAACATTGACTTCGAGCAGACCGAAAGTTTCGGCGTCAATTCGCTCAAAGGTTTTACGTGGAAAGATTTGCTCGATTTCGACGCTTGTACTGAGTGCGGGCGTTGCACGGCGGTCTGTCCGGCGCACACAGTCGGCAAAGAACTCTCGCCACGCGACATCGTGCTACAACTGCGCGACCTGATGCACGAACACCCGCGCGACGCCTTCGGACTCGCCTCGACGATTGGCACGGCGAACGGCAACGGTCAGCCCGCGAGCATTACACCCGCCGACCACGAGCCGACGACGGATAAAGAAGCACACAAACCTTTGCCGATCATCGGCGCGGTTCCCGCCACTTCGCCCGCCGCACTCTGGCAATGCACGACCTGCGCTGCCTGCATGGAAGCCTGTCCGGTCTTCATCGAACAGATGCCGAAGATCGTAGATATGCGCCGCTATCTCGTGATGGAGGAGGCGGAGTTTCCCGACTCGATGCAGGCCGCGATCATGTCGCTCGAAAAACGCGGACACCCCTACAGCGGCACGCAGGCGACGCGGCTTGATTGGACTGAAGGGTTGAACGTTAAGCACTTGAGCGAGACGAAAGAGGCGGAAGTCTTGTTGTGGGTCGGTTGCGGGGGCGCGCTCATCGAGCGCAATCAACGCGTCACGCGCGCGACGGCGCAACTGCTCGAACAGGCCGGAGTGCGGTTCGCCATCATGGGGCGCGAAGAAAAATGTTCCGGCGACCCGGCGCGGCGTATCGGCAACGAGTTTTTGTTCGAGACGCTGGCGAAAGAGAACGTCGGAAACTTGAACAAGTATCAAGTCAAGAAAGTGATCACCGCCTGCCCGCATTGCTTCAACACGTTCAAGCACGAGTACCCGCAGTACGGCGGCAAATTCGAGGTCTATCATCATAGCGAGTATCTCGCCAGACTCGTTGCTGAAGGCAAACTCAAACCGCTGGTCGGGTTGGATAAGAAAATCACTTTTCACGATCCGTGTTATCTCGGACGACAGAACGGCGTGTATGATGCGCCGCGCGAACTCGTGCAAATCTCATCCAGACAAAGCTCGATTGAGATGGAGCGCAGCCGCAGTAAAAGTTTCTGTTGCGGCGGCGGCGGCGGGATGAGTTTCGTAGACGAGCCAGCCGATCAGCGCGTCAATCAGGAGCGGGCGCAGGAGGCGATTGATACGGGCGCGGACATTCTCGCCGTCGGCTGCCCGTTCTGCATGACGATGATGGAAGACGGCATCAACGCGCGCAAGGGCGAGCGCGACGTGAAAGTTCTGGATGTGTCCGAACTGCTCTGGGAGGCTGCCAAGCCGCGACCGTTGGAGAATTCAACAAGCTGAGAAGCAAAACATCATGGACTTAAACTTAACGCCCAACGAGCAAACGTTTCGCGACGAATTTCGCGCGTGGCTCGACACAAACGTGCCCGCCGAATGGACAGGCGGCGGTTCGACGAGTTCAGAAGATAATGCTGCCTACCTGCAATACCTGCACGACTGGCAGCGCAAACTTTATGACGGCGGCTGGGCCGGCATCTCTTGGCCGAAGGAGTACGGCGGGCGCGGCGCGACGCTCATGGAGCAGTCAATCTTTCAGGCGGAACTGGCGCGGGCCAACGCCCCACAGTTGATCGGAACCATCGGCCTCTCGCTCGTCGGTCCGACAATCATCGCGATGGGCAAGGAGGCGCAGAAGGCGCGTTATCTCGCGAAGATTCTTTCGGGTGAGGAAATCTGGTGTCAGGGGTTCTCCGAGCCTAACGCGGGCAGCGACCTCGCCGCTCTCGGCACGAAAGCCGCGCGCGAGGGCGACGCGTTTCTCGTCAACGGGCAAAAGATTTGGACGAGCTTCGCGCAGATGGCCGATTGGTGTTTGCTGCTCGTGCGCACCGACTCCGCCGCGCCGAAGCATCGTGGGATCACTTGTCTCTTGACCGACATGCACAGCGAGGGCATCTCGGTGCGCCCGCTCAGACAGATGTCCGGCGATTCGGGTTTCAATGAAGTCTTTTTCTCGAACGTGCGTGTGCCCGCCGCGCAGATACTCGGCGAAGTCAACAAGGGTTGGACGACCGGCATCACGGCCCTGATGAACGAGCGCGCCAATCTCGGCGCAGGGATTCAGGTTGTTTTCAAACGCAACCTCGAAGCCCTCATCGCGCGTGCGCGCACCATCGAACGCAACGGTCGCCCCGCGAGCGAAGACCCCCTCGTCAGACAGAAACTCGCGCAAGCCTATCTCGAACTCGAAATCCTGCGCCTTAATACCAACCGCGCGTTAACCTCGCTCGCGAAGACCGGCATCCCCGGCCCCGAAGGCTCCACACAGAAGCTTTACTGGAGCGAGATGAACCAGCGCACGCAGCAGGCTGCGCAGGAAATCCTCGGCCCTTACGGGCAACTGAAAGACTTCGACAACGGCATGTGGGAGTACGCATATCTGCGCACGCGCGGCAACACCATCGAGGCGGGCACAAGCGAAATTCAGCGCAACATCATCGCCGAGCGCGTGCTCGGTCTACCCAAAAGCTACTAAACGAATAGTTCGTTGTCCGTGGGCAGTTGTCCGTTGCATGTGCTGGACGAGCAAGTGGCTAAAGTTCGAATTGAACAACTGACCGCGGACAACTGATTACGGACAAATCATGGACTTCGATCTCAATAAGCCGCAAAAACTCTTGCGGGACTCGGCGCGGGATTTTCTCGCGCGTGAGTGTCAGCCCGAACGCGTGCGTGAGTTGATGGAGACTGACACGGCGCATGACGAGAAGCTGTGGCAAGCAATCGCGGAGCAAGGTTGGACGGGGTTGAGTATCCCGGAAGCACACGGCGGCCTCGGTCTCGGGCTGGTCGAGTTGGCGGTTGTCGCAGAAGAGATGGGGCGCGCCTGTTTGCCCGGAGCTTTTCTTTCAACGCTCACAGCCGCCGCTCTCATCGAGCGCGCGGGGAGTTTGGCGCAGCGCGCGAAGTATCTCGAACGAATTGCGGCGGGCGAGTTGAAGGCGACAATCGCGTTTCTGGAAGCAGGGGCGAACTGGGACGCGGACGCGGTGAAGTTAACAGCGACTCGCGCCGGCGGCGACTTCTCCGTGACGGGCAAAAAACTTTTCGTGCCTGATGTCGGAGTCGCAGACCTTTTGCTCTGCGTGGCGCGCGATGGCGACAGTCTCATATTTCTCCCCGTCGAACGCGGCGCGGCGAAGCTCGGAGTAAGTCCGATGCCTTCAATGGATGGGACGCGCAAAATTTACGAAGTTGACTTCGCGGGCGTGATTGTTCCACAGGCGGACGCGCTGGGCGCAGACGGCAACGCGCGCGACGCGCTCAACGGGGCGTTTGAGATGGCGACCGCCGTTTTGTGCGCCGAGATGGTTGGCGGGATGCAGTGGATACTCGACACAACCGTTGAGTTCGCGAAGACACGGCAGCAGTTCGGTCGTCCTATCGGTTCGTTTCAGGCGGTGCAGCACCAGTGCGCGGACATGTTGTTGCTGACAGAGAGCGCGCGCTCGGCGGCGTATTATGCGGCGTATGCTCTGACCGAAGGCGATTCGGCGGCAAGCGGCGCGGTCTCGATTGCCAAGGCATATTGCTCGGACGCCTTCCGCGAAGTCGGCAACCGGGGCGTACAGGTGCATGGCGGCATCGGTTTCACCTGGGAACACGACCTGCAACTTTATTACAAGCGCAGCAAGTCGTCCGAGACGCTTTTCGGCGATGCCACGTTTCACCGCGAGCGTATCGCTCGTCTAGTCATTGACGGTAACAGATAGGAATTAAGGGCACGAGAGATAAATAGATGACAGCACACGTTAAAGAACTGTTCGATTTGTCGGGGCGAGTGGCGCTTGTCACCGGCGGTTCGAGGGGACTCGGATTGGAGATGGCCGAAGGGTTGGCGGAAGCGGGCGCGTCGTTGATGTTGTGTGCGCGGCGCGAGGAATGGCTGGAGCCAACCGTTAAAGAGATGCGCGGGCGCGGCTTCAAAGTCGAAGGGATGCTCTGCGACGTGGTCAATCAAGAGCAAGTGCAGACTGTCGTTGACAAGACGATTGAGGCTTTCGGCAAGGTTGATATTCTCATCAACAATGCGGGCATCTCGTGGGGCGAGCGACCGGAAAAGATGCCCCTCGATAAATGGCAAAAGGTAATTGACGTGAATTTAACCGGCGCGTTTTTGTTCGCGCAGGCCGCCGGACGCGAGATGTTGCAGCGCGAATACGGGTGCATCATCAACGTTGCATCCGTGTCCGGGTTAAAGTCTTCGGCAGACGGCCCGCATTACGTCGGCTATGCCGCGAGCAAGGCCGGTCTGTTCGGACTGACGCGCGAACTCGCCGCCTCGTGGGGCAGGCAAGGCATCCGCGTCAACGCCATCGCGCCGGGCTTCTTTCATTCGCGTCTCGCCGACGCCGCCATCGAGTATGCCGAACCATCCATCAAGGCGCGCAACCCCATCGCACGCGTCGGCGCGGCCGGTGAGTTGAAAGGCGTCGCGGTGTTCCTCGCCTCCGATGCCGCAAGCTACATCACCGGGCAAATCATCGTGGTGGACGGCGGCGGCACCATTGTCTAAACAGAGGTGAGGCTGGATGAGTAAAGCCGAAACAGAGAAGGAAGCGATTGAATCGCCCTATGCCGCGCGCCCGTGGCTCAATCATTACGACTACTGGGTGCGCCCGCACGTCATCTACCCGCGCCGCCCGCTCCACGAAATACTGCGCATGACGGCGGTTGAAATTCCCGACCACATCGCCACCGCCTTCCTCGGCGCACACCTGACGTTCGGCCAGATCAAGGAACAAGCCGACAAGCTTGCGACCACCATCGCGCGCCTCGGGATCAAGCAGGGAGATCGCGTCGGCATCATGCTGCCGAACTGCCCGCAGTACATCGTCGCGGCCTTCGCCGTTTTGCGTTTGGGGGCGACGGTGGTCAACGTCAACCCGCTCTACACGCCGCGCGAGGTGCTGGTCGTCGCAATGGATTCGGGGATGCGCCTCATGCTGACGCTCGACGTGCTCGCGCCCGTGACGCTCTCGGTGCGCGAGCAGACAAGGATCGAGAACGTCATCATCACATCGCTGGCGGAATACTCTGCGGCTGCACAGCCTGCGGCTGCTGTTGCCGACACGCTACGTCTGGCGGATTTGCTGGCCGGGGTTGAAGAATTGGACTTGCCAAGTGTCGAGATCGACGCGGACGATGTGGCGGTGCTGCAATACACCGGCGGCACAACGGGCGTGCCGAAGGGCGCGATGCTCACACACTATAATATCTTCGCCAACGTCATTCAGACCACATGTTGGGGGTACGATAGTTTGCGCCGGGGCGAAGACACATATCTGCTCGTGATCCCGCTCTTTCACATTTACGGCTTTACGGTCGGCCTGATGGAAGGAGTGTGGCGCGGCGTGAGGCAAGTTTTGATTCCGAAGTACGACGTCGAGGCGTTGCTCAAAGCGATCAGCGATTATCGCCCGACCTATTTTCCGGCGGTGCCGACGATCTACATCTCCCTGCTTAATCACCCGAAGGCGAAAGAGTCCGGCATTGATCGGATACGCCACTTCAACAGCGGCTCGGCTCCGTTGCCCGTCGAAGTTATCGAGCAATTTGAGAAACTAACGGGCGGCACACTGAGGGAAGGTTATGGCCTTTCCGAAGCGTCGCCCGTGACGCACACCACGCCCCTGCTCTCGCGCCGCAAGCCCGGCAGCGTCGGCCTGCCCCTGCCCGACACGGATATCAAAATCGTTGACCTCGAAACCGGCCTCAACGAAGTGCCTGTGGGCGCAGAGGGCGAACTCTGCATCGCCGGGCCGCAGGTGATGAAAGGTTACTGGAATCGCGCCGACGAGACGGCCATCGCGTTGCGCACGGATGACGCGGGGCGCATCTGGCTCTACACAGGCGATGTCGCGCGGATGGACGAGGACGGCTATTCGTACATCGTGCAGCGTAAGAAAGACATGATCATCGTCAGCGGTTTCAACGCCTACCCGTCGGAAGTTGAGGGCGTGCTCTACACGCACCCGGCGGTGATGGAGGCCGCCGTCATCGGCATCCCCGATGCGTATCGCGGCGAGGTGGTCAAAGCGTGCGTCGTGCTCAGACCGGGCGCGACGGCGACTCCCGAAGAGTTGATCGAACATTGCAAGGGTGGGCTGGCCGAGTTCAAAGTCCCTTGCAAAATGGAGATTCGCGAGAGTCTTCCGAAAACAGCCGTCGGCAAGATACTTCACCGCGTGTTGCGCGAAGAGGATCAGGCGCAAGGGTCAAGCCCGGAGCATAAATAGAAGTTGAGACTTATACGATGTACCTAATGTTCGACTCTTTTTCTGACCGGATAGATAAACCCTTTGTTTTCACCAACGGACTTTTCCGGTTGTACGCGATTTGTCAAAATCGCCTCTGTAAGCTGCTGAAAACAGGGCGCTCGAAAAGAGTCGAACATTAGGTACGATGTATCAGCTTGAGGTGAAACGATGGTTGGTTGACCACTGTTTTCCAGCTACAGAAGGCTGGAAGGTTACCGTCGATATTGATTCGATGGAGCGAGATAACGCAGGACAACACGCGCCGGGTAAGAAGGCTATCGCTTCTGTGTGCGAAAAGTGGCTGCTGGATCAGGGCGTTAAGATTGTTGCTCACCCATTGTATGGGCGAGCCGACTTGGTAGCAGAGAAGGAGGGGCGCACCTTCGTTGTCGAAGTTGAAGGAGAATCGAAGGGCCAAAAGGAACAAAAGATGTACTCAGCACTAGGCCAAATAATACTTTCCATGCGTGATCCATCTCCACAAATCAGCTATGGACTCGCGGTTCCGGATAGCCCTCAATGGGAGAATCAGTTGAAGAAAATTCCCCCGCACATTCGATGTCTTTTGAATCTCAATCTTTTTCTGGTTTCAAAAACTGGTGTCCGGCAATTAATGGCAGTCGTCTTCTGAAGGTAGAACAAATTATGCAACTGTTAGAAGAAAAAGTAGCGATCATCACGGGCGCGGGGCGCGGCATCGGTCGCGCATGTGCTGAACTATTCGCGGCGCACGGCGCGCGTGTCGTCCTCTCGGACATTGACCCGGAGCCGACGCATGAAGCCGCCGAAGGAATTAAAGGCAACAATGGCGACGCGCTGGCCGTCGCGGGGGATGTGACGAGTGCGGACTTCGCGCCCCGCTTGATCAAGGCGACGCTCGACACTTACGGGCGGCTCGACGCCATCGTCAACAACGCCGGTTACACTTGGGACGGCACGGCGCACAAGATGACGGACGAGCAGTGGCAGGCGATGTTGGACGTACACCTGACCGCGCCGTTTCGCATCATCCGCGCCGCGTCCGAATACTTGCGCGAGACGGCGAAGCGCGAGAAGGAGGGAAACGGGCTGGCGATGGCGCGCAAGATCGTTAACGTCTCTTCGACAACGGGGACGCGCGGCAACGCCGGTCAATCAAATTACGCGGCGGGCAAGGCCGGCATCATCGGCTTGACGAAGACGTTGGCGAAGGAGTGGGGGCAGTTCAACATACAGGTCAACGCCGTCGCCTTCGGTTTCATCGAGACACGTCTGACGCAAGCGAAGGAGGCCAATGAGCGGCTTACACGCGAGTCGGCGGACATCGCGCTCGGCATCCCGCAAGCGCACCGCGACATCGCCTTCAAGATGATCCCGATGGGGCGTGGCGGCACGCCCGAAGAGGCGGCCGGGGCGGTGCTCTTCTTCGCCTCGCCGCTCAGCAACTACGTGTCAGGGCAAGTGCTGGAAGTAACCGGCGGCCTGTGAAATTTGGATGCGGAGAAATGAACATGAACTACGAGTCAATAAAATTCGACATCTGTTGCGCGGCGCGTTTGCTCTACCGGCAAGGCTTGAGCGTGGCTAACGCCGGGCATCTCAGCGTCGCGGTGGGTGAAGACCGAATGCTCGTCAACCATTTCGGGCCTTCTTTCGCGACGCTCAGACCGGAAAACATCGTGCTCGTGAATTTTTCGGGGCAGGTGTTGGAGGGCGAGGCTTATGTCAACGACACCATCCGGTTGCATGGCATCATTCATCGCGAGAACGCGCACGCCGTCGCCGTCGCACACACACACCCGCCCTCCATCGTCACCTACAGCGCGTTCCGCATCGTGCCGGAGATTTACGATCAAGAGAGTTGTCTGCTCGTTGATGACGTGGGCGTGGTCGAGGACGAATACGAAGGCTTGGCCGCCGAAGAGGAACGCGTGCTGCCAATCGCGCACGCGCTCAAGGATAAGCGCGCGGTCTTTTTGCCGAATCACGGCGCGATCACCGTCGGCGAAAATATTCAACTTGCCTTCTTGCGCATGGTGCTGCTCGAAGGCATGGTGGAGCGAAACCTCTCTGTCGCGCAGGCGGCGCAAAGTTTAGGCCGTCAGCCCGTGCCGATTGCGCTTGAAGCGGCGCGGCGCGCGAAAGCCGAGATCGCCCGCATTCCCGTCTTACCACTTTTGTGGCAGGACTTTTTGACGCGGCTGAGAGCAACCGACCCTGACCTCTTTGAAGGGCGGGAGGCTACTGCGACGGCCTAAATCGAACCTTATGGAGTTAATACAGAAGAAAAATTCATCCACGAAACCACACGAAGAGACACGAAGCAAAACCCCCGAATTTGCTGTCTTTGTTTCGTGCTGTTTCGTGTGAATTCGTGGATAAGTCTTTTCCGCCCGTCCCAATGTCGTAAGTTTCAATTTAGTCAGGAAAACGAATG
>JANMAD010000569.1:0-21405 GCA_031359515.1 Acidobacteriota bacterium
AGCAATTGCTGGCCCCGGCCGGTCTCTCTTTGCCTGACGGAGTTGCGAGTGGTAAACGGAAGGCTTAAGTTTCTAAGCCCTGCCGCCGTTTACGCCGTTTGGCGAGCGCCGCACCGGCTAACCCGGTGCCGAGCAAGATCATCGTGGTCGGCTCCGGCACGGTGCCCCCGCCCCCGCCCGCTACTACGGTGATCTGGAAGTTCGCCGCCACCGGAATCTCGTTCCCAAACGAATCCAGGTAAAAGATTTCGAACTGGTTGGCGGCGAAGCTGAAGACCGTCCCGACCGGCGTGCCCGCCGCGATCAGGACATTGAACAGCGCGATAGGCCCCAGCGTCTGATTGCTGCTCAACCCGACCAGGGCATCGAACGGCTGCGTGGCTCCGGAGAGCGATAGCCCGGTCTGTAGGCTGTCCTGATAGCCGGTGAACGTGATGGCACCCGCGCCGTTGGACAGCGTGCCCATCAAGGTCACCACCGACCCGGCCGTCCCCGTGTAACTCGGGGGCGTGAAGTTGAAGGTGACATTATCGGCGCGGGCCGATGACGGCAGTAGGGCCAGCGCGGCGACCGCTACCAGCGCGAGCATGAAGTGTTTGCATCTCATGGTTGTCTTACTCCTTTTGTTAGCGGCCCGTCAGGCCTGAGGGGGAAACCACCGCCGCCAGCAAAGCTGGCAGCGATGGCAGGTAGGGCAGCGCCGGGGTGAGCATGGCCGTGTTGCACACGGGCGCATTCACCTTACGACTGCTGCTATAGGTACCGCCGGTGAACGTACCGCCGACGACCAGTGTCGTCATGCCGCTCGGTGCGCCCACGAAGGTCACGGTCTTGACGGACGAAGCGCCCGGTGCGAGCGTGCCGACCGTCTGTGGCAACGGTGTGCCGCTAACGCCGCCGAGAGTGGCCGTCGTCAGCATCACGTTGTTGGCGGTGGCCGTGCCACTGTTCGTGATCGTGATCGTGGCGACCTTGTTGCTGCCGCTGCACGAGAGCACCGTCGAGGTGCCGATGCGCGGTGAGCCTTGGCACGCCGTGTTGCACGAGAAGCTGGTGCTGCTGACCGAGACGGTGTCAACCCGCACACCCGCCGCGCCTGCCGCCGACACGCTGTTGTCGGTCGCCGCACGCCACTTCAACTGGACGTTCTGCCCAGCCGCCGCCGCCGGTAAGTTGGCGACTGTGGTGATGTAGGTCGGGGCAGCCGTCGTGCCGCCGGAGAGACCAGTCCATGCCGGACGCCCGGCGATGGGGCTACCGAAGGCAGTGGAGATCGTGCCGTTATACCCGCCGCTGGCGAAACTGCCGCCGCCCATGGTGATATCTTGGAACGCGCCGCCATTGATGCTGATCTCCAGCACCATGCCGTCGAACGTACTCTCCATGTTGTAGAGATTCCTGAACGTCAACTGCCCGCCGCCTGCCGCCACCGCGAAGGACGGGGAGACCAACTCGGTGTTGCCGATGTTGCTCGGATCGGGCGCGAAGGCATCGTTCGGGGCACTGCTGGGATTAGTGGTCGAAGTCACCCAGGGCACTTCCACGCCTGTGGCTGCCGTCGTCCAACCCGGAGGCAGCGCCGGCGCAACCACGCCGTCGAAGTTCTCGGTGAAGGCCGAGCTAACAACCGTCGTGCCGAGCTGTCTCGTAAAGGTCACGGTGCCGAGGTTGTTTGCCCCGTCTTGCAGTTGCAGCGTCAGCGTGATGATGTCGCCGCAATTGCCGGCTGCGGTGAACGTGAAGTCACGTCCGACCGTGCTGTTGACCGCCATCGCGCCGTAGGTCTGCGGTGCCGAAGGCGCGAGCACGTTGGCGTTGGATTGCAAGGTTGCGACCAGATTGGTCGTGGGGCCTGTGCCGGCATTCATCAAATCGAGCCGGACAGTTACGGTCTCGCCCGGATCAATCGCGCTATTGGTCGGCGGGCAACTCTCGTTGACGAGGGTCGAGCCGGCAGGAACGATGACCGGGGTCGGCACGCTTGAGCATTGGGTGAACTTGAAGTTGCCGATGCGCGTGCGCCAGTTGAACGAACTAGTGGTGGAGTAGTACTCCTGCGTGTACCAGAAGGTGCAGTCGTCCACCGGGTCAATCGTCAAGTCGCTGTAGTCGCCCCAGCGATTGCCGGTGCCGGTCTGGCTGCCCGTGCCGGCAAACAGAGTGGCTTCGCCCTGCGCCAGCGTGTTGATGGGATCGCCAGCCAACCGTCCCGCGTAACGAATCTGGGGATTGATGGTGGAACTGGAGGCGCTGAAGCCGACGGCCATGTTGCCGCCCTGATCCATCGCCGTGCTGCCCATCCAGCGCCAAGTCGTGTCCGGCTGATAGGTACTCTCCTGGAAGACCGTGACGGGACCGGCCGTCGCGCCGCGCAACTCAAACCAGCGCACACCGGAGACCCCGCCCGAACTGACGGAAAAATTCCCTACGGTCGATTCGTGACCCGCCAGGAAGCGTGTGGCTAAGCGGAACATCAAGCGGTCGCCAATGCCGTCCAAGTTACCGGTCGAGCCTAATTGCGGCACGCAAGCACGGGTGGTCGGGCAGAGTTCGGTAAAGGCTGCCGAGGCCGGGCTGGCGAAGAGCGTGAAAGTCGAACTGGCCGGGGTGACGAAATTAGGTTGGAAGTGGAAGACTCTGTAGGTGCCAGTGAATGGCATTTCCACGAACGTGCCCGGGGCATTAGCCGGAGGCTGCGTCGAGCCATCTAGGTCGGCGGGTAGATAAGTGTCTTCATTGGGGCCGTTGGTGATCCCGGTGCTGACGAACGTGGCCGGCTGACCGAGAAGCATCTTCGCGCGGTCGAAGGCGAAGGGTTGCGGGCCGAGGAAGGCCGTGCCGGCTGCGTTGAACACGTTCATGCTCATGTAGTAGGCATTGGGCCAGACGCTCAGGTGGGGATAATCGAAAAAGTTGGTGCCGAGGAGGAAGCCATAGCGATTGTACGAGCCAGTGGCATCGCTCGTGGTGGACACGGCAATGCACTCGCTGGTTGGAATGGGGGTACCCGCGAACTGGGAGATGACCCAGCGGTTGGCGATCTGGTCATAGATCACGACGGGGTCGCCATCGCCATTAAGCTCGCACGGGCCGCCAAAGCCGGCCCAGAGCGAAGTGATGCTCGCCGGTCCTAACAACGACGCGCCCGTGGTCTTGTTAAAGACCTGGTAGCCTTCGTTGACCATCTGGACGTATTGCGTCTGACCTATCTCGCCATTGGTGTAGGGCGGCGCGCAGTTGCAGCCAACACCGGGGAAAACGATGCCGTCAAAGTTGAGGATGGGGCTGGGAATATCCAGCGACGTCAAGCTTTTTAGTTTGACGAATTCTTTCTGCACGACCGGGTCGGGGCTGTCTACATGCTTATGAGGCACTTTGGGGTTTTCATTCGCCTCGTTCTCGACCCCACGCCCTATAGGCATGGCTATTTGCTTCATATCGCGCAGGTTCGGTGAGGTGTCGTTGTGATACGAAGCACCGGAGATAACACCCACAGGCTCTTTCACTGGCTCTTGAGCAGCACTGTGGGTGAGTGTAGGCGTCGCTTGCAGCGGGTTAGCGGATTTACCGTTGCCCTGTGCATGTGCGCCTATGCGGGGTAGAAATATAACGAACAGACCGCCAATCACCAATAAGGCGACACTAACGGCGATCCGGCGTGAACGATGAGTCATAATCTTCTCCTCTATCGGCTGGGAAGGGGATAAAACCAGCGTGGCCGTCGGGCCGCGCCTAATGCCTGTTGGAAATGGGCTTGAGCTAACCGGCATCAACTGCCCGCATTGCCGCCGGAAGGCAACTGCTTCGGTGCGATGTGCGATGTCAACTGCTGGGCGACAAACTATTGCTTGTTGGTGGCGAGCGCAGCAGCATTGGCTTAAGACTGCTCAGTCGCGGCCATGGTTTTCGCTAACATGCGTTGGAGGGTCTCTTTTAGCTCATCGAGATCAAGCGGCTTCGTCAGGTAGTCTGAGTAGCCCGCCCCCAACTCGTCTACATGTAAATAAAACTTGATGGCCCGCAGGCCGTCATTTGAACTGGTCAGCACCGGCACGTATTGCAGTCCCGGCGACATGCGGATCAGTTTGATGGCTTGTAATACGTCAAGCCCGGTCAGGTTTAGATCGAGCAAGATCACATCTGGCAGCTCGCGTTGAGCCGACTGTACCGCTTCAATCGCATCAACCGCTTCGATGATGCGATACCCCGCCTGTTCAAGAAAAACATGCAGCACGTAGCGCACGTCATTGTCACGCTCGGCTAACAGTATGGCTTGCGGGGGTATGTTTTGTTCAGGCATCCTGACACTGTTGCTCGACATGGTTGGATCCCCCCCCAGGCGCGCGAAACTGGTTGTCGGTCAGAAATCAGGCTGAGCGCCAAGGGGCGCACGGGCGCTCAGTTGCCAGCGTAAATATTGAGACGATTGCCTGCGCTGCTTGCAACAATGCGACAAGCGGCGCACGCCGAAGCAGCCGTTGGTTAAGCCGGCGTTAGACAGCTCGTCGGTGCGCACTGTCTTCTGCCCGACCGCGAAGAGCGCGATCAGCGCGACGCCAGGCGCGAGTGGTTTAAGTAGCTTGAAAGGAATGTGCGCAGAGCAAACCAAACTTCTTTTACGAGACACTGTAAACAGTGATGAAGCTTGGGCCGGCGCAACGGAACGACGGGTAGCCCGTCGTTCCGTTATAGCGCCAGTCAACTTATGATGCGCGGCGGCGGCGACGGATTCTGCTGGCGACGCCCGCGAGACCCGTACCGAGCAAGAGCATCGTGGTCGGCTCTGGCACGGCCGTCTGCGAAGCAGCGGTGACCTGTCCAGACAGCGCTCCCGTCTGACCGGGATTAAGCGACAGATCGTTGACGGAGAACATGAACGAGCCGTTCACCGTCCGCCCCATCCCATCAACGAAGGAGAAGGTGAACAACTGCGGCGTGTTGTTGAAATCAATTAGTACGCCGCCAGCGCCGGTGCTCGTCACACTACCAACCAGCATAGCGCTGTAGAGAGCTGAGCCACCGCCGTTGATCCCGGTCGGGACGGTGAACGTCACGCGCAAAGTGAACGTGTTGCCGTTGTAATTGGCCAACGAGTTCGCCAGCGACAGCGCGCCCAAGTTGTCAACGTTCTGGGTAGGGGGCGCGATTGGATTGCCGCCGAACGCCGCGAAGCCATTGACGGTCGTGTTGGAGAATTGTGAGTTGACGTATTGCAAACCGAATAGCGAAGCGGTCTGCGTCGCCGAGGTGTTCGGCACCGGCGGCGGGTTGCAGTTGAAGCAGCCGTTGGTGTAACCGGCGACACTGACTTCGTCGGCGCGTGCGGTCTGCTGCCCGACGGCGAAGAGAGCGATGAGCGCGATGCCCAGCGCGAGTGGTTTGATTAGCTTTAGTGTGAATGTGAACATGACTTTCTGACTCCTTGTTACGGCACCACAGGTTGCGGTGGAAGCTCAGACCGGGGCGACGGAAGGACGGGGGTAATCGTCATTCAATAACGGGGCCGGTCTCAACCATATTCATTGCGCCGCCGTGGCCACTAAGGTCAGGGCGGTCAAATCTGCTCAGGCGACTTTGCGACGCCGCATTTTGGCCGCGACGCCGGCTAGCCCTGTACCGAGAAGCAGCAAGGACATTGGCTCCGGTACGGCTCCGGGCGCGCCGCCGACGGTGATTATGCCGGGGCCGGAGGCCGTGGTACTCCAAGCGCCGAAGTCCGTGTTGGCGAACCCGGAGACCACGAAGAAGTAGGTCGTGCCGGCATTCAAGGTCAGGCTAAACCCGGACAGCCCGATGGTCGGATTGTCATCGTTGCCGATCAGTATGTTGGTGAACTGAGAAGCCGGGTTGAAGCTGTTCTGGTACATGAACGTGTAATTGTCCCAACCAGCCGGGCTTGTCGCCGTAGCTTGGAACGTGTACGTGCCGGTGGTGCCGACCGTGATTTGCGTTACGCTATAGCGCACAGCAGTGCCGACGCCGGAAGGCGGCGGGGTTGGTGGGTTGTTGCCGTTTGCGACTGGCCGGTTCCAAGTCGGCCCGCCAGCGGTAGTGCCTGTGAATGTCACCGTGTCTGCTTTGGTCGTGACCGCACTCACGATTAGCAGGGCGATGGCGAGCAACAGAAACTTACCCATGGTACTTTTGTTTAGCATGCGGAATCCTCCTACGAGCAATCAGTGGTTACTTACGAAGCGATCAACATGCGTTGAGGGCTGTAGCACTCCCCGGCCAATGCCGGGAGATAGTCTGGCTCAGCCCGCGCATAGCTTGGGGGGGCGGTCGGTGTCTGCCGGAAGAACAGATGCAAGAGGGTGTAGCAGGTTTCGCGCGAGCCGACACCGGCTTCGCGGCCATACTGATCCTGCAACATGTACAAAGTGCCGGTTTCGTCCAGCGGGAAAACCATCGGTTTCGTGATCATGCGTGACTCCCTTGTGCTGAGGTCAGTAGGTTGACCTAAAGATTCTGCGCCGGGTCGCGGCACATTAAGCTGCATGTCGCCGTGCGTCGCGCGTCTGCGCTGGTGGTAGCTGTGCCGCGAGACACAAAATGGACACCGGCACGGGCGGGACAGGCACTACCACATCGGTTGTCGGTGCGTGCGCGCTCAGTAGCTGCCAACAGGCGTAGCAGAAATCACACTGCGCGAGATGTATGCGCAAAGCATCTGTGGGCGCGGGTGCTAAGCGGGCTTCGTTGTAGGCTTGCAGCGTGTCGGCGGTTGGACAGAACGAACCTTTACCAAATGGGGGCATTGACTTCTCCTTAAGCGATACGCCCGCTGTCAGTTAAGTGCACGGTTGGGGCGGAGCAGGCGACGCTTTGCGGTAAGCTCAAATCAGAACTAACTGTACGCGCTCTTTATACCTATTTTGGTGCAGACCACGCGCGTGGCGGCTGACCCTTTCTTGCCATGACTTTCCTCCCGCTCGCGGGCGCGTGCAGGCGTGTCAACTGTCCTATGCGCGGGCGTGTGCAGGCAGGACATTCGACCGGGAACAGGGCGGGACAATTAGCACTGGCTACAATAGTAGGTTGAAAGACAGGTAGATAGGTGGGCAGACGCAACAACCTCTCTCGGTATGCGCGCCGGGGCAGAGTTATATTGACGGAGAACGAGCGGGTTAATCTTGCGGGTCGATCTTGTGCTCGAGGGCGTAACCGAAGAGTTCGAGGCGGTTCTTCAAACTGAGCTTGCTGTAGATGGAGGAGAGATGATTACGGAGGGTCTTGTCGCCCATGTTCAGGTGCGCGGCCAACTCCCGATTGGTTGCGCCGCGGAATAGAATGATCGCGGCAATGACGGCGCGCTCCTTCACCGTCAGCGTGCCGATCATCTGCGCTTCCAATTCATCGGCCTCTGAGCGACCGCCGCGGGCCATGGTCTCAAACATGCGCCCGGTCGTGGTACGATCAAGCCATAGTTCGCCGCTATGCACCTTTTCGATGGCCTTCAGGATCGTCTCGGCCGGTTCGGCCTTATGTACGAGTCCGCGTGCGCCTTTCAGGATGGCCATGTCATGGAGCTTGGGGTCGCGCATGCCGGTTAGCACCAACACACGCGTCTTGCATTCACGCAGCAGTTCCGGCAGGAAGTCGAGACTGTTCTCGTCGCCCAAGGCGATGTCGAGCAGGATCAGATCGGGTTGCTCCCGGCTGGCCAGCGCGAAGGTCTCGCTGCGGTCGGTAGCTTGACCGACCACTTCCATCAGCGGCCGTGCGCCATTGATCAATTGCGCCAGCCCCCACAGAATGCTCTTGTGGTCGTCGACCAGAAGTACGCGGATCGGCATGGCGGCGGGCGCGGGCGGCGATATGCGTTGTTGCTCTATCATAGGGGGATCGAAATCTGCACGGTTGTATAGTCGTCCGCGCGCCGGGCGACCGTGATGTGCCCGCCGAGGGCGGCGGTGCGCTCTGCGATTGAGCGCGGAATGAATTGTGGCGGCACGGCGGTGTGGGGCGGGCTGTCGTTCTCGATCTGCAACCAGATCTGCCCGTCCTGACAGCGTAGGTCAATCACGGCCTGCCGCGCGGCCGTGTGCCGCCGGATGTTACTCAACCCCTCACGGATCATTTGAAACAGTTCGGCGGCCAAGCGGTCGGGTAGGTCGAGCGGCTCGTCCGCCAGCACGGCAACCGCGATCCCATGCAACTCTGTGAACTTGGCCGCCTGCGACCGGACGGCCGACAACAACACCGGCGCGGCGGCTTCGGGGCGCTGTTGTAGCTCAGTCGCGTACAGGCGCGCGTCGCTAATGGCATCGCTAGTCAGCGTGAGCAAGTGAGTTACATCAGTGTTGAGGGCCTCGTCCCCGTTCAGCTTGCGCGCCAACGCCTCCAGCCCCAACTTGATACCGACAAATTGCTGCACGGTGTTATCGTGCAGGTCGAGCGAAATTCTCTGCCGTTCCTGTCCGGCGCTCTCTGACGCGAGCCGACCTAGCAGGCGCACATTTTCGACGACAGGCAGCGCTTGATTGACGAGCCGGTGCAGGAAATCCAGATCGGACTTGGTAAAAGCACGCTGCCCGTTGGTGACAAAGACACGACAAAAAGTGTCGCCACTGCTGCGCAACGACACGGTGATGAACGAGTCCGCGTCGAGTAGGTCGGCCAACACTGCGCACGTCTGGCGCACGTCCGCTACCGGCTCATTAGTGATGGGGTCGAACGCGTAGCAGCCGACCGTGCGTTGTAGCCAGAATCCAGTTGTCCGGTTGTACATGGCAGCGCAGTCGGCAGGTAGTGCCAGCAGCGCTAGGGCCATCTCCGGGGTGATGTGCTGTGTCCGCGCGTTCGCCGCCGGATCATCATCGTCGGCGCGGCGCAAGCTATAGCTATCGGAAACTGCGTGATGGCTCAAGAGCAGGCAGGCATCGGCGGCGAAGAAGGTGCGCGCCCGCGCCAGCATCGCACCAATGGTCTGATGCGTACCGAAGCGCGGGTTTGCGAGGTGGGTCACGTCTTTGATGCACGCGAGCCGGCGCTTCGTCGTTACTTCAAACTCGCCCCAATAGGCGATCATATAGCCGAGAGTGAGCAGATAGATCGGCCGCAGCAGCAGTCTGGCCAAATCCGTGCCCACGTTCGCGCCGGCGGCGACAGCCCCTAACACAGTGAACAGAATGACTGCCACGGCGACAACGCGCATGCCCGTCATGAACCCCCAGCGGAAAGCAGCGACAAGAATCGCGAAAAAGAGCAGCCCATAACAGGCCCCATCCAGATTGCTGCTCAGCCAACTCAAACCGAGGAACCAACCGAGATCGAGCCAATGCGACCAGTCGCGCGCGGCGTGCGCAAGTCGTGCGTTGCGCTGGGCAATGGTATAGAGGAGCAAGCTGTAAACAAGGTAGCCCGTCAACGCCAGAGCAAGTTCCAGCTCTGGCCGGACGGCCGTGCGCGGGTAGATGAGACTGATGCAGAGAATCGTTGCGGCCAGAATAAGCCGCACGACATTGATCATGCGCGAGTCGTCAAGCTCCGGTGCGACCGGCGCGACGAGTTGCTGGGGCATGTATGACTGAATCGCGGGGGGGAACATAAACGACCTATTGGGACTGATGGTAACAGAAAATTTTGGTCGAACTGAGTTGGCTCAATAAGTTATCGTGATCAATTAAAGAGACAAATGGCTTATGGAGACGCCTATTTAGCAGCGAGTTTCGAGTCCGGTCTCTCTAGCAGTTATAACGTACGCGCAGTTTGCGCGCTTGCAACGCGGTTGTCAATATTGACCGGACGGTTAAATTCAGTGGGGCTATAAAAAAACCCGCAAGCTCTTCGCCTGTGCGCACACACATAGGCAGCCCCGGCGCAGTTAACGATCTGGAAACAACTTTGCTAACGTCCAATCCGAAGTTGCCAGCAAAGATTGATATCCGATATAAAGTAACAATCCTATCAATCTACCAATAATAGTGGTGACAGGAACATGCGTTTGAAACCCTTTGGCTGCTGAAGCGTAAGAGGGATAACTTTCCGCCAGTCGCGCAATGCTAAAGTCGAGAGTCGAAGGAGCCTTCCCAATGATAAAGGTGCGGAGTCCATACCGACGCGCTGTCGCCGTGTCGTTCAGCTTGTTGCTCATATTAATGGTTGGGTTTACCGGCCACACGGCACGAGGGCAGCAGCGCGTGGGCGCACCGCAACCGGCGGCGGCGAAAGATGCCGGCCCGTTGAAACTGTTGCAATACCGCTTGATCGGGCCGTTCCGCGGCGGCCGCTCGACGGCCGTGACGGGCGTCGCCAGTCAGCCGCAGGTCTACTACTTCGGCGGGACGGGCGGTGGTGTGTGGAAGACGACCGATGGCGGCGTCAACTGGGAGCCGATCACAGATGGCAGCATCTTCGGCACAGGCTCGGTCGGCGCGATTGGTTTGTCGGACGCTGATCCGAACATCATCTACGTCGGCATGGGCGAGTCGCCAATTCGCGGCAACGTGTCACACGGCGACGGCGTGTATAAGTCTATGGACGCGGGCAAGACTTGGAAGCGCGTCGGTCTCGAAGACACGCGCCAGATCGCGCGCATACGTGTGCATCCGCGCAACCCGGACATCGTCTATGTCGCGGCGCAGGGGCACGTCTGGGCCGCGAACGAGCAGCGCGGCGTGTTTCGCTCGAAGGACGGCGGCAAGACTTGGGAGAAGGTGTTGAGTCGCGGCGACAAAGCGGGCGCGTGCGACCTCGTGATGGATGCGACCAACCCGAACGTGCTGTATGCCGGCTTCTGGGAGGTCTATCGCAAGCCATGGACGCTTGAGAGCGGCGGCCCCGGCAGCGGCATCTTCAAATCAACCGACGGCGGCGACACGTGGACAGAGATGACGCGCAACGCTGGTCTGCCGCGCGGCATGATCGGCATCGTCGGCATCACGGTCTCGCCCGCGAACCCGGAGCGTCTGTGGGCGATCATCGAAGCGGAAGACGGCGGCGTGTTTCGTTCGGACAACGGCGGGCGCACGTGGACGAAGACGAACGAGCAGCGCAACCTGCGGCAACGCGCATGGTATTACACGCGCATCTACGCCGATCCGCAGAACGCGGATACGGTCTATGTCCTCAACACAGGCTTCTACAAGTCGAACGACGGTGGGCGCACGTTCGCCAATATCTCAGTGCCGCACGGCGACAATCACGATCTCTGGCTCGCGCCGAACGATGCGAACCGCATGATCGAGTCGAACGATGGCGGCGCGAACGTCTCCACGAACGGCGGACGCACTTGGACGGATGAAGATCAACCAACGGCACAGTTCTATCGCGTCACGCTCGATAACGATTTCCCTTACAACATCTATGGTGCGCAGCAGGACAACTCGACCGTGCGCATCGCCAGTCGCACGAGTGACTTCGGTATTTCTGAGCGCGATTGGTACGACGTGGGCGGCGGCGAGTCCGGCTGGATCGCCCCGCTCCCGCGCGATTCGGCCATCGTCTTCGCCGGCTCATATGGCGGTCTCGTCACGCGCTACGATCACCACACGCGCCAACTGCGCGACGTGTCGCCCTATCCAAACAATCCGATGGGGCACGCGCCGAGCGATCTGAAGTATCGCTTCCAGTGGAATTTTCCCATCCTCTTCTCGCCACACGATTCGTCGCCAACGGGCACGCTCTACGCGGGCGGCAACGTGTTGTTCAAATCAACGGATGAAGGCCAAAGCTGGCAAGTCATCAGTCCCGATCTGACGCGCAACGACACGTCAAAACAGATCGCTTCGGGCGGGCCGCTGACGAAGGACAACACGAGCATCGAGTATTACGACACGATCTTCACCGTGATGGAATCACCCGTGCAGGCGGGCACGATCTGGGCCGGGTCGGACGACGGTCTCGTCCACGTGACGCGCGACGGCGGCAAGAATTGGGCGAACGTGACGCCGCCGAAATCTATGCTGCCAGAATGGATTCAGATTAACTCGATTGAAGCGTCGCCCAACGATCCAGCCACGGCTTACGTCGCCGCAACGATGTATAAGTGGGACGACTACCGGCCGTATCTCTACAAGACGAACGACTACGGCAAGTCGTGGACGAAGATCACGACGGGCATTCCCGACAACGCTTTCACGCGCGTCGTCCGCGAAGACCCGAACAAGAAAGGTCTGCTTTACGCGGGCACGGAGACGGGGCTGTACGTCTCCTTCGACGATGGCGCACACTGGCAGTCGTTGCAACTCAACTTGCCAATCGTGCCCGTCACCGATCTGGCCATACACAAACGCGATAAAGATTTGGTGGTGGCGACGCAAGGGCGTGCGTTCTACATCCTCGACGACCTGCCGGTGCTGCACCAGTTGATGGACGCGGGCGGCCCGAACGCCGGCAACGCGACGCGCCTGCTCAAACCTGAAGAAACTTATCGCATGGACGGCGGCGGCGGTTTCCCCTTGCCGGCCACTGCGACCGTCGGGCGCAATCCGGCGGGCGGCGCAGTGGTCTATTACACGCTGAAGGCGCGCCCGACGACGGATGTCGTGCTTGAGTTCACGGACGCGAGCGGCAAGTCAATTCAGAAGTTCACTGCGCGTGCGCCGAAGTCGCAGCCGACGCCTGCGCCGGGCAGTGCGCCCGTGCAGACGCCGCCGGAACAACCGCAAGCGCCATCGGGCGAGGAGTCCGATTTCTTCGCTGGCGGGATGGGCGGCGGCCCGCGCGTGACGACCAACGCCGGTCTCAACCGTTTCATCTGGGACATGCAATACGCGGAGGCGACGCGCTTTCCGGGCTTGATCATGTGGGCGGGCGGCACGCGCGGGCCGCGCATCGCGCCCGGCACATACACCGTCAAACTCACGGCCGACGGGCAGACGCTGACGCAGACCTTCGAGGTCAAACGCGATCCGCGCGTGCAGACGACGCCCGAAGACTATGCCAAGCAACTCGATCTGTCGTTGAAGATACGCGACAAGTTCTCGGAGACGAGCAACGCGATCCTGCAAATTCGTGACATCAAGCGGCAGATGGATGATTTCACGAAGCGCATCAAAGATCAGCCGAACTTCAAGCTGATCAACGACGCGGCAACGCGCTTGAGTAAAAATTTGACGGAGATAGAAGAGACGCTCTATCAGACGAAAAACCAGTCGAGCCAGGACCCACTCAACTTCCCGATCCGGCTCAATAATAAATTGGCCGCGCTCGGTGGTGTCGTCGCCAGCGCCGACGCCGCACCGACCGCGCAGTCCTACGAGGTGTATAACGACTTGGTCGCGCAAATCGACGCGCAGTTGGCGCGGCTGCAACAGATCGTGAAGACCGACTTGCCCGCGTTCAATAAACTCGTGCGCGAGCAGGACATCCCGGCTGTGATCGTCAAGCCGCCCACGCCGCCGGGCGAGAACCCGTGACGATGTGCGCGATGTGGCGTGGTTGAACGATGGGTTGGGTGCAGTTCACCACAGAGGCGCAGAGATTACGCAGAGGTGCGCAGAGAAAAGCATTCAAACCGCTGTATAATCTCTGCGCCCCCTCTGCGTCTCTGCGGTGAGTCTTCAACATACATAGCATCTAACTGACAAGGAAACAGATACGGCGTCCAATTCATGGCAACTCCCGAACTCTTCACAGTCCACCCGGATGTAGCCGCAGCCCTCGCTCAGGGGCAACCCGTCGTCGCGCTCGAATCAACCGTCATCGCGCATGGCTTGCCACGTCCGCAGAATCTTGAGACCGCGCGCCAGCTTGAACAGATCGTGCGTGCTGAGGGTGCAACGCCCGCAACCATCGCGCTCATCAAGGGCCGCATCTGCATCGGACTTGACGCAGATCAACTTGAGCATATCGCTGCGACTCATGACGTGCATAAACTCAGCCTGCGTGATCTGGCGGTTGCGGTCGCGCGCGGTTGGGACGGCGCGACGACGGTCGCGTCCACCTGCTGGATCGCCGAGCGTGCGGGGATTGATGTCTTTGCCACGGGCGGCATCGGCGGCGTGCATCGCGGGGCGTTGCCGGACGTGTCGGCCGATCTGCCGGAGTTGGCCCGCGCCAAACTCACGGTCGTCTGTGCGGGCGCAAAGAGCGTGCTCGATCTGCCGGCCACGCGCGAGTGGTTGGAGACGCATGGCCTCACGGTCGTCGGTTACGGCTGCGATGAACTGCCCGCCTTTTATACGCGCCGCTCCGGTTTGCCTGTGGACGTGCGCGTTGATACGGTTGCAGAGGTTGCGGCGCTCGTGCGTGCCCGACGCGCGCTTGAAATTATCGGCGCGCTGCTCGTCACCGTGCCCGTGCCGGCGACGAGCGAAGTGCCGGCCGAAGTTTTGCAGACGACGCTCGCCGAGGCGTTGGCCGCAGCGGCCGCGGCCGGCGTCGGCGGGCGCGAGTTGACGCCGTTCCTACTCGCGCGCATGAGTGAGCGGAGCGGCGGCGCGACCTTGCGCGCTAACCTCGCGCTACTCGAACAGAATGCGCGCCTTGCCGCGCAGATCGCAGTGATACTGACAAGCTGAATGCCCGCACGCTCCTGATTTATGACTGTAGAACCTGAGAAGCAACGCACGCGCGAAATCATCAAGCGGCTGAAGCGCGCACATCCTGACGCGAAATGCTCGCTCAATCACACCAGCCCGCTTGAGTTGCTCGTCGCCACGATCCTGTCGGCACAATGCACGGACGAACGGGTCAACATCGTGACGGCTGATCTATTCCGGAAGTATCGGCGCTGTGAGGACTACGTGAACGTGTCGCCAATCGAGTTGGAACAAGACATACGCTCGACCGGCTTCTATCGCAACAAGGCAAAGGCGATTCAGGGCGCGTGCCGGATGCTCATTGAGCGTTATGCCGGGCGCGTGCCGCAGACGATGGCAGAGTTGCTTGAGTTGCCCGGCGTCGCGCGCAAGACAGCGAATGTGGTGCTGGGCAACGCTTACGGCATCGCCTCCGGCGTCGTTGTGGACACACACGTCTCGCGGCTCACGCAGAGATTGAAACTCACCACCTATGAACAACCTGAAAAGATCGAGCGCGACCTCGTAGAGCTCGTGCCGCCGAAAGATTGGATCATTTTCTCGCACCTGCTTATCGCGCACGGGCGCGCCGTGTGCAAGGCGCGCACACCGCTCTGTGCAGAGTGCGTAATCGAGCCGTACTGTCCATCTTCAACTGTCAACGTGAAAGCTTAAAGTAGCTACCCGGCTTGAGTCGTCCTGCATTTATCCTGCCCCCGTACATCTTCATCTTGCCGCTGGAAAAGTTCCGACTGCACAGGCTCAAGGCCAAGCACTTGCCGGACGGGCGCAAAACTGCGGCGATGGATGGGCGATGCGCCCAACGCTTGCAGCGCGCGATAGTGCGCGGGCGTCGGGTAACCTTTGTGCGCGGCGAGACCGTAGCCGGGATATTGTCGATCAAGCTCACACATCTGTGCGTCGCGCGTCGTCTTGGCGATGATGGAGGCAGCCGCGATGCTGGCGGAGAGCGTGTCGCCCTTGATGATGCCGCGTTGCGGGACAGGGCACGCGGGAATCTTGCGCGCATCCACCAACACGAAGTCGGGATTGATTGACAAACCTTCAACCGCGCGCCGCATCGCCAGCAAGCCCGCGTGATAAATGTTCAACTGATCGATCTCGGCCACTTCCGCAACGCCCACGGCCCAGCAGCGCGCATCCTGCTTGATCTGCGCGGCTAGTTCAGCGCGCCGCGTCCCGTCGAGAATCTTCTTCGAGTCGTTCAAGCCGCGCAGCTTATAGTTTGTCGGCAGGATGACGGCGGCGGCGACGACGGGGCCGGCCAGCGGGGCCATGCCCGCCTCGTCTACACCCGCGATGAGTTGAAAGCCTTGCGCCCACAACTCGCGCTCGAATTGTAAGAGCTTATGCAGACGTTGCCCTTCGCTGCGATTTTTCCGTTCGCGCAGACGCAAAGAGCGCGCGAGTTGTTGCGCTCCGCGCCGGGGATCGCGCTCAAGCGCAGCGAGCAGATCACGCGGTAAGGGCGCGCTGTCATTAAGCACGTGTTGCCGCAACTGTGCGAGCGGTGCGGCGAGTAGCTGTGCGCAGGAAAGCTTGGCGGCAGTCATCGCGTGGCAGCATACCGCAATGGCATTTGTTTTGCAGGCGCGCATAATGGTTTGCGCACGCGAATTGCTGGCTGCATACGCACAAGCTCGATTTGCTCGGCAGTGACGATGGCAAAGACGAAGAAAGCGAAGCGGCTCGACGAACTGGCAGCGCAGATACGTGTCTGCACGCGCTGTCCGTTACACGCGTCGCGTACGCTCGCCGTGCCCGGCGACGGCAGGTACACGGCGCGGGTGATGATCATCGGCGAAGCGCCGGGCAAGGAGGAGGATGAGACGGGGCATCCCTTCGTTGGCGCGGCCGGGCGTTTTCTCGAGCACGTGCTGGCGGGGACGGAACTTGCGCGCCGCGATTTATTTATCACGAATACGGTGAAATGCCGGCCGCCGAAGAATCGCACGCCGAAAAGATTGGAAGTTGAGACCTGCACGACGAATTATCTGTTTGAGCAGATCGAATTGCTCAATCCGCAACTTGTGATGTTGCTCGGCGGCGTGGCGGCCAAGAAAGTGCTGGGCGTCAAAAGCGTGAACGAAGCGCGCGGGCAAATTATCAAACACGAGGGGCGGAAGTATCTAGTCGGTTACCACCCGGCGGTAAGGTTTTATCGTGAAGACTTGGGCGCGAAGGTGAAGGAGGATTTTGCTCTGCTCAGACGTGAAGCGAAGAAGTTATGAGAGTGCATTAGGGCTGAGCGGAGCTAGTAGCCTTAAGGTGTAAGTACGGCTGCGTACTGAACAATAGTCGAACGCAATTGTACGCATAGATTACAAGCTGTGCGGCCAGTTCGTAGCATAACAACGAGCGCGTTTGTGTCCGTCCACGAATTAGCCACGTGGCATTGGGGAAGCACGATGGGGCTTGAGACTTACCAGGAGAAGCGCGACTTCACGCGCACGCCTGAACCAAAGGGCAAGTTATCACGCGCCAACCGCAGCCGCTTCGTCGTGCAGGAGCATCATGCCTCAAAGTTGCATTTTGATTTTCGTCTGGAGATGGCCGGCGTGTTGAAATCATGGTCTGTGCCGAAGGGCCCGTCGCTCGACCCGGCGGAAAAACGTTTCGCCGCGCCGACCGAAGATCATCCGGTCGAGTATCTGAAGTTCGAAGGGCATATTCCCGCCGGTAACTACGGCGCAGGCGCGCACATGATCTGGGATGAGGGCACGTATGAATTGCTCAGCGATGCCGACCCGCTCGCACAACTCGCGGAGGGCAAACTCGCGTTCAAGCTGAAAGGCAAGAAATTGCGGGGCGGCTTCAGCCTCGTGCGTATGAGTGGGCGCGCAGAGCAGTGGTTGTTGATCAAGAGCCGCGACGCGCACGCCATGCCGGGTTGGCAATTGAAACTGCGTATGGATACGGACGACCAGAGCCGCGCATGGCGCAACAATTCAGCGAGCGGCAAGGGACAGCAGATGGCTGCGCGCACGCCCGCAGCACGGACAGCGCGGGAGCATAGCAGCCGGAAGATTAGCGCGCCGGCGGTGGGTGAACCGGCCGTTGCGGCGAGCCGGGTGTTCAAGCAGCAAGCGTTGCAGGGCGACCTTAACGTAAAGATCGGTGCGAACAGTGTTGCGCTCACAAATCTCAATAAGGTCTACTGGCCGGATGACGGTTACACGAAGGGCGAGTTGATCAAGTATTACTACGAAGTCGGCAAATACATCTTGCCTTATCTCAAAGATCGCCCGCTCATCATGAAGCGCTACCCGAACGGAATTTCAGGCCCCTCCTTTCATCAGCATGACGTGAACGAAGCGCCGTCCTTTGTGCGCACCGCCACGCTCGCCGTGGAGGAAGGGCACACGGTTGATTACATCATCGGCGACAATCTGGCGACGCTGCTCTACATGGCGAACCTCGGCGCGATTGAGCGGCATCCGTGGCACTCGCGCGTCGGCGCGCTCGATCATCCGGACTGGCTCGTCTTCGATCTCGATCCGGGCAAGGGCGTCGAGTTCACTACAATCTGCGCTTTGGCCGTAAGCGTGCGCGACCTGCTTGCCGGGGTCGGCTTGGACAGCTACGCGAAAACATCCGGCTCGCGCGGCATACACGTCTACGTGCCCATCAAACCAATTTACACTTACGAGCAGATCGCGGAGTTTGCCGCGCAGGTGGCCACGCTCGTGGCGCGTGCGCAGCCAGAGGTGGCGACGGTGGAGCGCGCATTGAAACAGCGTCGGCGCGGGCAGATTTATGTCGATCACATGCAGAACGCGCGGGGCAAGTCGGTCGTCGCGCCGTACTCTGTGCGCCCGCGCACAGGCGCGCCCGTCTCCGCGCCGCTCAAGTGGCGCGAGGTCGAGCGGGCACGCATCAACGTGCAGGATTTCACGATCAAGAATATGACGCGACGGCTCAGCGCGCATGGCGACCTGTTCAAGCCCGTGCTGACGCGGCGGCAGAAAGTTGATCAAGCGATGGCTGAGATCGCGCGCATGTTCGCGGAGCGTAAAACTACAGAGCGCGCATGAGAGGAGCGGAACGATGCCGAGAGGTGACAAATCATCCTACACGGATAAACAGAAACGACAAGCCGAGCACATCGAGGAGGGCTATGAGAAGCGCGGTGTGTCCGAGAAGACGGCGGAGAAGCGCGCTTGGGCGACGGTGAACAAAGAGTCGGGTGGCGGCAAGAAGAGCGGTTCGGGGCGCGGCAAGAAGGCTGCGCCCACCGCCGCGACAAAGGGTGGCAAGAAAGGCAGCAAAAAGGCCGGCAAAAAGAGCAGCAAGAAAAGCTGAGCCGCATGCTGCGCATACTGTGTCTCTGGCGCAACCGACATACTCGTGTCGGTTGAATCGCATAATATTATCCGGTAGCGTGTGTGTCGGCGGAGGGAGTTGACTTGAAGCATGCGACACACAGTCAGCCGAAGTTCGTCGTGCAGGAACATCATGCGCGCCGGCTGCACTGGGACTTTCGGCTTGAGATTGACGGCGTGTTGAAGAGTTGGGCCGTGCCGAAGGGGCCTTCGCTCGATCCAACGGTTAAGCGGCTCGCAGTCCAAGTGCCCGATCATGCCCTGTCGTATCTGACATACGAGGGTGAACTGCCCGAAGGCACATACGGCGCGGGGCAAGTCTATCGTTGGGACATCGGCACATACACCGCCGATGAAGCGGATGCGCTCGCGGCTTGGGGCGGGGGCGCGCTCCGTTTTCGTCTTGATGGTAAACGGCTCAAAGGCGCATGGCGCATCTTTAAGATGAAAGGGCGCGGGCAGGGCGGGCGGGCGCAGTGGCTCTTACAAAAAGTGGCGGACGAGCACGCGCGAGCCGGGCACAGCGCCGAGGTCATCGGCGTAGCGGATGAAGTGAGGGCCAAGAGAAGGACATGAACCAGGCGCATTAGGGGCGCGCGTTGATTCGCGCTCGCTAGTGGTTCATACTCCGGCCCGTTCTGCCGGCGCGTGCATCGGGCTTGCCGTTGAAGCGAGCGCGCTATAAATAAAATTGCTGTGAACGATAGGTGATTATGGCCGAAGACGTGAAGGATATGACGGATGAGGAGAAGCGCGAGCGGATCATCCGGCTTGGGTTTGCCGGTGACAAGCAACGCTACGAGCAGTTCTGTGCCAAGTTGCAGACTGAATTGCCGAAGGGCACGGGCGTGGCCTTGCGCGGTAGCACCTTGACGGGGACGCGCTGGGAAGACGGCGCGCCATTTGACGCCGACGGCGAAGGGACGAGCGATCTGGACGTGACGGTCGTCGGCCGCGCCGTGATGGAATACTGGAAGGAGGATGAATTCTATATTCCCGCGTTGCACACGAAGCCGCTCGGCGATAAAGCGCCAGACATCGCGCCCGCATTGAATCCGTTGCGCGAAGAACTGCAACGCATGGTAGGCCGGCCCGTCAACATTCAGGCCACTTCAAACTTGATCTTGTTCACCCGCGACGTGTTGCTCGGTCAACCTTACTTCACGATGATCGAGGCAGACGAAGGTACGGCGTCGTGAAGTTGCTCAGCTACAACATACGCTTCGGCGGGCGCGGGCGTGAGGCGCGGCTGGCGGAAGTGATCAAGCGTGTCGCGCCCGACCTCGTCGTCTTTCAAGAGGCGACCGACCCGCGCGTGATCGAGGAGTTGGCGCGGGCGACCGACATGCCATTGTGGGCCGCCCGGCCCGCGCACTCCATTGGTTACATCAGCGGCATTGAGATCGCGCACCACGCATGGCATCGGCCCGCAGGAGCGCGCCATTCATTCATGGAGATAGTCTTGGGCGGCAGCGGCGCGCGTGTGTTCGGACTGCATCTGAGCGCGCGTTTCTCGAAGTGGAGCGAGCGGCGGCGGGGGCGTGAGATACGTGCGTTGCTCACAGGGATCGCAGAGCATCAAGCAGGCTTCCACGTGCTGGTCGGCGACTTCAACACCTTAGCGCCGGGCGAATTGCTCGACGTGCGCCGCATGCCCGGCTGGATCCGCGCCCTCGTCTGGGTCAGCGGGCGCGACATCCAACGCGAAACGATCCAGGTCATGCTCGACGCCCAATACGCCGACGGCTACCGCTATCTCTACCCGCAAGACAAAGGCTACACCTTCCCCACGTGGGACCCGCATCTACGCCTCGATTACATCTTCATCCCCACCCAATTCGCCCCCCGCCTACGCGCCAGTCAGGTCATCATACAACCGAACGAGGTCGCGCAAGCTTCGGATCACTTTCCTTTACTTGCTGAACTTGATGTTTAGTGAGGTCACCTTGTCGAATTGATTGATACACCCGGTAGGGCTCGAACCTACGACCTTTTGATTCGAAGTCAGAGATACAACGTTATCTCTCGTTATCTGTAGTCCTCTCGTCCCTTCGTGTACATCGGTTTCAGCCCAGAAAATAATAATTTATTATCATGAGTTATCTGCGATAATCTCAAAGTATCAATTCCCAAGGGGCATGCTAAGGGGCATGAAGGGGCACTGACGATGGTGGAGAAAGGCAGATCGCAGATGCTCACGTTAGGCATGTGTTCAATTGGAGGGGAAAGGAAGTACACCAGCAACAGTGGTCATTGGCAAAATAGCGTTTGAATTTCCTATACACTTCCCGATCCTCCTGCGCAGCAACGTTCTCGGGGTGATGGAGTTCTTCAGCTTCACGATCTGAACGAGGCAACCATGTCCGAGCAAATCCACGACTCTGCCTTTCTCGACGCCGACGCGGGCAAGGCGGAAGCCGTCACCGAAGTCCGGCGTGAAGCAGCTCTGCTCAAGACGGGTGCCTTGCAGAACGCGATTTTCAACAGCGCCAACTTCTCCAGCATCGCCACCGACGAGAAGGGCGTCATTCAATTATTCAATGTCGGCGCGGAGCGGATGCTGGGCTACACGGCCGCCGATGTGCTGGACAAGATCA
>JANMAD010000614.1:0-6667 GCA_031359515.1 Acidobacteriota bacterium
CAAAGGCGTGGCCTTTCCTCTGCTGTGGACGGTGTTGGAGAAGAAGGGTTGTTCCAACACCGCGGAGAGACGAGAGTTGTTGGAAAAGTATGTGCGAGTGTTCGGCAAAGGTTCGCTGTCGTTTGTGACGGCAGACCGCGAGTTTATTGGTCGGGATTGGTTTCGTTATCTGCTTGGAGAGAAGATTCCCTTTCGCATTCGCATTAGAGAGAATCTGCTGGTCACGAATGCTCGCGGCAACCGAATGGTGGCTGCCAGGAACTTGTTCCGCACACAAAAAGCCGGCGTCGGAGTTTTGCTCTGCGGCAAAAGGCGAGTCTTGAGAGAAGAGGTAGCGTTGATGGGGATGCGAACTGCGGAAGGCGAGTACGTGATTGTGGCGAGCAGCGCGGAAAGTGATGAGATACTTCGAGACTATGCCTTGCGCTGGAAGATAGAAACCTTGTTCGGTTGCTTGAAGTCGCGGGGGTTTTGTTTGGAAGAAACTCATATCACCGAGCGGGAGAGACTTGAGAAACTGCTGGCTTTGATGACGCTTGCCTATTGCTGGGCGTACATCGCGGGTGAGTGGTTGGCACGCGCCAATCCTATCAAGATCAAGAAACATGGTCGGCTGGCGAAGAGTATCTTCCATCATGGCTTTGATTATTTACGGCGCATCTTATGCAATCAGGACTGCCTGCCCAAACGCTTTGATTTCATTCGACTTTGTAACCTTTTGTCCCGTACTTAGAGGTAGCCTATAAGTAACGAGCAGCGCGGATGCGCGCGAGCCTTAATCGGCTGCTTCTTATTTTTATCTCGTCCCTATTTTGTGCTCCTGCACGATACCGTATGAAACGTGCCGGATACCGTGCGTTAATCGAGTCGTTGCAGTAAACTGCGGGCGGTAAAAGCCATCCGTTGCTGTCACGCGCGTGTGGCATCCATATTGCTCAAAAGCTGTGGCGAGACGAATGTGCGTCTCTCCTACTCTCCCTCCGATGTACGTCGCAACAAAACGCGCATGAGGAGGCTAAAGAGCAGTGATGATGAAAGACCTGAAAAGCATTTTAATGTCGGCTCTGATGCTCTGCGTCATGTCCGCCGGAGCATTTGCGGCGGAAGACCAGAAGGAGCAGAAGCGCGATCCGCCGCCGAAAGAGCCGAAGGTGATCGTGGTACAGCCGAAGGAGCAACCGAAGCGAGATAATCCTCCGCGTGAGAAGCCGAAGGAGAATAAGAAGCCGCCGGGTTTTTAATGCCGCGCCCCTCGCTTCATTTCAACGGGAGCGAACGCGGCGCGGCCACATGGGCCGGCGTCAAGCGGATGATAAAGGCGTTCGCCCGCGCCAATGCAGCCGACAACCCGATGCCCCCTCAACCGCGCAGCCTGCCGGGCGCGCTCTTGGGCGGGCATCAAACTTTTGAGCAAGCTGATGACAACTATACAGACGAACAGGCGGCCGCTACTTTCGCGCGTGGGCGCGCTCGGCTTGTGCGCCGCGCTATTGGGCGGCGCGCTCGGCACGCACGCGGCGGCGCAGGGCGGCGTTGACCGGCGCGTCATCGCGCAGGCTGAACATTACACGGGCGACAGCTTTCGCGTCTTCGTGGAGACGCCGCGCGGCGCGCATGTCATCGCCGTTGCCCGCCCACGTGCCGAAGCTCTACGCGCGGTTGACGACGGCTTGAGCGGTCTCTTCGCTGTCGCGCGCAAGCACGGCTATCGCTCGCATTTGAGCTACAGCGACTACACGATCTTCATCGCCAAGCCTGACCGCACGCGCGATAGCACGGGCGCGTACTCGCCCGATGTGGCCTACGTCGCACCCTCTTACGTCGGCAGCATCTACGACAAAGGCGGCTACATCTACGCCGCCGGCATGTCCTTCTCGTTCGACCCGTGCGCGCTCGTCGTCGCCGAGCATGACCGCGATTTTCAACACATGGCCGATGTCGTCCGCTACGAAGGCGAGCATCTCATCCTGTATCACAACGACCGCCGCCTCTTTAACGAGACCGCCGATCACTCGCGCGGCGGCGGGCATCCGATCTTGCAGTAGCCGCTGCACGGCAGCGAAAGATAAACGCGCAGGCCGCAGAGTGATAAGTCAACTCTGCGGCCTGCGCGTTTTTATTGCGCGCCCTGCGGGTGCGTGTTTGAACTTTGCCTGTCTCGTGCTACTTGAGCAACTTCGCCGTCAGCACAAGGATGAGCGCTTTGTCTCTTAGCCCGGCCGTGCCGACCACGACCTTCTCGCCTTCGCGCACGCCCACGTCGCTGTGGAGCGTGGCCTTCCCGCCCTGATCGCCGCCGTCGAGGAGAAAGGTTAGCCCGCCCAACTGCATCGTCGTCGCGCCCGACGAGTTTGCGCCTAGCGTTAGCGAGTTCGCGCCATATGCATAGCGAAAGTCGCGCGGCCCCGTCGCGCCGGGCAAGTTGATGGTCGCACTGCCCTCGCCTTGGATGAAGTTCGGGTTGTAGCCGGCGCGCTCCTTGGCGCGCTGGATGATTGTGGTTAGCGGGTAGTAATTCTTGAAACTGAGCGTGGATTGTAACTGCCCGATCACGTCCTTTAACTCGGCGGGCACGGGCGCGCCACTGCCCTCGTTGGTTGCGATCAGCACGTGTATGTGCAACTCGATTTCAGGCGTAGGTGCTTCGGGCGTGTCGAGCCGTTTGAGTGCATCCTCGATGGCGGCGATGTTCTCTGGGAAGTCGCGCACGGTGATCGTCTTGAAGTTGCGATCCGCCGACGCCTGCGCGCCTTTGAAGCCACTGGTCAACAGCTTGATGACCGACACCAGACTGTCGGGGTCGCGATGCTTGACCTCGAAGATGCGATTCTTGAAGCCGGTGTTTTCCACGTATTGCGGCGCGGGTTGCGTCGTCTGCTGCGCCGTTGCGAACGACGCGCAGCACAGCGCGAGCATGACGGCGATGATAAATTTTAGTTTTGACGAAAACATAAGTGCCTCCTGTAAGCTTAGCGGTCTTTCGTGAATGTAACGTCGGCCGGCTGTTGTGCCAGCCAGATGATGCGTATGTTCGGGTCGGCAGTCTGCAATTCGATGCGTGCTATCTCCGTGTTTGGCGCTGCCGTATTGGGTGTTATGGCAGTCGGCGGTGCGAGGGCTGGCAGCGAAGCGACAGCCAGCACGGGCATGAGTTCAGCAGGCTGCGCGCTGCGCGGCACGCGTGTGCGCCCGGATGATGTGGGGCGCAAGCGCGGTCGTTGATTATGCTCAGCGATTTGATCATGCACAGTTTGCTGATCGTCGCGCACGAGGAGATGCGGCGTTACGGTTGGCGCGGGCCTAGTCCTTTGTTCTGTGTGCGTGCCTGTCGCCATCGTCTGCTGCCGCTGGCGCTTGTCATAAACCCGCCACGCGAGCGCGCCGGTCAGACACAACAGCGCGATTGAAGCGGCGACGTATAACAGTCGCCGATTGAAGAGCGCGTCAAAGAACGGCGCGGCGGGCGTCCGCTCCTGTTTGAGCTGGCGCAGCACGGCCGCTCTGATGTCGGCATAAAACTCATCCGCGAACACGGGCTGTGCGCCCGTCTGTAACCACGCGCGACTCACCGCGTACTCATCCGCCTGAGCGCGACAAGCGGCGCACAATTGTAGATGTTGCGCGAGAGCTTGTGCGCGGTCGGTTGCCAGATCACCGCCGACGTGCAACGGGATCATCTCACTTGCGCGGGCGCAGTTCATCCGAGCAGAGGCGTGTAATAAGCGTTTAAGCATGTCTCCCTCCCGGGCGCAGCAGGCGTTCGCAGTAGAGTTTGAGCTTCGTGCGCGCGGAACTGATCTGCGAGCGCACGGTGACGGGTCGCGTCTGCAAAATGCGCGCGACCTCTGCCGTCGAAAGCCCTTCGAGATCGCGCAGCACGACCGCGGCCCGTTCTTTCTCCGGTAAGGTCAAGAGCGCACGCGCGACGAGCGCACGTTGTTGCCAGAGCAGCGTCTGCGCCTCGATATCGCTCTGCACGTCAGCACTAATCAACGCTTCAGCCGCGCGTTCATGCTCAGGCGCGTCGAACCAATCGCTGCCCGCATCCGTCGTGCGCCGACGCCGCGCGGTGTCGCGGCAGACGTTGATCGTGATGCGATAGAGCCAGCCGTGAAAATCCTGCGCCGGATCGTAGCGGGCGAGATATTTGAAGACGCGCAGGTAAACTTCCTGCGCCGCGTCGCGCGCATCTTCGCGCTCGCCAAGCATGCGCCAAGCCGTCGCTACTACTTTATGCTGCGTGCAGATCATTAATTCCTCAAATGCGCCCGCGTCGCCCGCGCGGGCTTGCGCGATTAGCCGGGCCAAGCCCGTCCGCTCATCGTCTCGTTCAAACAGGGGTGCGTGCGCGTCGGTCATCAAAACGCTCTGCGCAATGTCACACGGCATCCGTTCGCTCCTCCGGCGGCGCTCCTCACACATAACTACTCCGCGCGCCGCGCAAGCGTTGAAAATTATTTCCGCGCACTACACACGCCGCAGCGCACGCATCGGTTCCGGCAAAGCAGCCGCCGCCGCAAAACGGTTGACTTGGGCGGGAGCTACGCACTACAAGATATGTGCGCCGGTTGAAGCAAAGATTCTCACTGCCAGCAAGGCCCACGGGCACGAACCCCAACAGCGGCTGCCCCGAAAGTTGATAGATGCGACGGATTGATCTGAAAAAAGCGCAGGCGGCCCGCTCCAGTACGATCCGCGACATCAATCGCCAGATCGTGCTCAACTACGTGCGTGACCGCGAGCCGATCTCGCGCGCGGAGATCGCGCGCGAGACCGCCTTGCAACGCTCGACCATCTCCACCATCGTCGAAGATTTAAAGACCGAAGGCCTGATCGAAGAGATCGGCGAGGGCGAGTCAACCGGCGGTCGCCGCCCGACGCTGTTGCGGCTGCGCGCATCGGGCGGCATGGCCATCGGCGTGGACGTGACGCCCACTTGCACGACCATCGCCGCCTGCGATCTGGCCGGCCGCTTACTTGAGCGCGCAGAGTTTCCGCGCTGCGATTCGCCGGAGCAGTTGACCGAGTTGGTCGTCGAGAGCGTGCGTCGGTTCGCGCTCGGGGGCGACGCGCAGCCTATCGAAGGCATAGGCGTCTGTCTGCCCGGTCTGATCGATCCGGACAACGGGCGCGCGATCTACATTCCTTATTTCAAGTGGCGCGACTGGGCGGTGGTCGAGCGCATCTCGCGCGCCACCGGCTTCGACGTGATCGTGGACAACGACGCGAACGCGGCTGCGCTGGCCGAGTTGTGGTTCGGGCGACCCGAAGTGAGCGAAGCGCGCGATTTCATCCTCGTGCTCGTCGCCGAAGGGATCGGCACGGGCATCGTCTTCGACGGCCAGATTTATCGCGGCGAGCGCGGGGCGGCGGGCGAGTTCGGGCACATGATCATCGGCGCGGACGCGCCCGTCGCTTGCTCGTGCGGTAATCACGATTGCTGGGAAGCATTCGCTTCAGGCCGTGCGGCGGTCGTGCGCTATGCACAACTGTCGGGGCAGCGTGCCAATGCGGACGCACTCAGGCTCGGTCAGATCGTTGACCGCTCGCTCGCGGGTGAGCGCGCCGCCATAGATGCGCTGACCGAGACGGCGCACTATCTCGGCATCGGCATCTCGAATTTGATCGTCGGTCTCAGCCCGGAAGCGGTCGTCGTCGGCGGCGCAATCGCCCGCGCGTGGCCGCTTGTCGCCGACGCGCTCACAGAGACTATTCACCGCAGCATCCGGCGCGGTCTCCCGTCTGCGCGCATCGTCGCCTCCACCTTGGGTGATCAACCCACGCTCATGGGCGCGCTCAGCCTCGTCCTCGCGCGTAAGTTCGCATCAGTCTCAGCAGCATAAAATTGTTTGGCCAGCACAGTAAGCGCCGCCGCATGCTTTATAATGAATTGTTGATGAGGGAGGACAGTGTGAACAATATCTTGACCGTCAAAGTAGATAGAACGTCCTTCTCGGTCGCTGCGCTTACTGACGAAGCAGACGAGAAAGCTTATTGGCTGGCACGGACACCACAGGAGCGCCTACAAGCCGTCGAACTATTGCGCCAACTAAACTATGGCTACGATCCAACTACCGTCCGACTTCAAAGAGTTCTTACAGTTACTGAACTCAAAGCAAGTTGAGTATCTGCTGGTCGGCGGCTACGCCGTGAGCTATCACGGCTATCCCCGCGCCACCGGCGATATGGACGTGTGGATCGCGATGAGCCGACAGAATGCAGACAAGATCGTCACAGCGTTGCAAGAGTTTGGATTTGACTTACCGGGCTTGACGGTTGACGTGTTCTTAAAAACTGAGCGCATCATACGGATGGGAGTCATCCCATTCAGGATTGAACTGCTGACAACCATCTCCGGCGTGAATTTCACCGAATGCTATGCCGAGCGCGTGACGGACGAGATTGACGGTGTTAAGGTCAATCTCATCAGCCTGCATCACCTCAAACTCAACAAAAGAGCGAGTGGCCGACTAAAAGATTTAGACGATCTGGAAAAGCTGCCCTAAACTTCAACCGTTGTGACTCAAACTGACTAGCGCTACTTCGCACCCTTGCCCTCCGTTACCGTCACCGTGCGATCAATGCCCGGCACGGTGATCGGTTCAAGTGTGCCGTCGGGCCATTTGACTTCGAGCTTGTCGATCTTCGTGGCCGCGCCGAGACCGAG
>JANMAD010000095.1:0-7139 GCA_031359515.1 Acidobacteriota bacterium
CAACGCCGCTTCCAGATTGCGCCCGCCCACGCCCGCGCCACGCACGGTACAGACGAACTCGCCGCCGGAGATAAGACAGATGCCGCGCCCATCCGTGCGCTCACGCCGCAAACGCGCGGCTTCATAGTGGACATGTACGACGATCTGATCGAAGCGCCGGTCGAAGTTGGTTGTCGTGAGTTGGTGGCGCGGTTGCTGCGTTTGCGGCGTGAAGCAACGAACGGGAGCGGCGTGTGTCTCATCTCCGGCGGCGAGTTCGTCTGTCCTGTGCGCGGCACGGGCGTGGGCGGGCGCAACTTGGAAGCAGCATTGCATTGTGCGCTTGAGTTTGACGCGCATGCGGACGAGATCGCGCGTGCGGGTTGGCGCGTGGCGGCGTTGCATGCGGGCACGGACGGCGTGGACGGCAACAGCCCGGCGGCCGGTGCGTGCGCGGACGAGACGACGCTCCGGCGTGCGCGTGCGCTGAAACTGGACACCGCCGATTTTCTCGCGCGCAGCGACGCTTACAATTTCTTCCGCCCGCTTGGTGACGCCATTGAGACCGGCCCGACCGGCACGAACGTGCGCGACCTGCGCATCCTATTGGCTGTCTAAATATCGTTTATGGCATCGCGTGCGCGCCCATGTTGTTCGGCGTCGCGAAGAAGAAGGCGAGCGCGAGCAGCGCATAGACGGCCAATAACAGTATGCCCTCGAACCACGTGGTCTCGCCGTCCTGCGCGATGGAGTTGACGGCGAAGGCGACGCCAGCGAGCGCGATCAGTTCGAGCGGATTGCTGAAGACCAGATTCATCGGATGGCCGAGCGCGTAGGAGACCAGCACCAGCACCGGCGCGGTCAGCAGCGCGACCTGTATGCTCGCGCCGACGGCGATGGACATGACGAGACCCATGCGGTCTTGGCGCGCGAAGTAGATGGCGGAAAAATACTCGGCGGCGTTGCCTACGATGGGCAGCACGATGATGCCGAGGAAGAAGGTCGTGAGGCCCAACGTGCTGGCCGTCGCTTCGAGCGCGCCGGAGACAAGCTCTGCTTCCAATGCCACCGCGACCGTCGCCGCGAGCAGCACCGCGAGCGAACGCCACAAAGACCATGCTGCTTTCCCCGCCGCACCCGCTTCCTCATCATCGTAAGCGAACACGTCGCTATGCGTGCGCAGCGTATAGACGAGATTGGCGAGATAAACCAGAATCAGCACGACGGCGACACCGATGCTCAGCCGATTGTCGAGCAAGTCGGTGCTCGCGCGGGTGGCGGCGTATAGCCCGCGCTCCGTGTAATCGAAAAGCGCAGGGATAAAGAGCGCGATGAGCGAAAGCAGCAGCAGGCTCGACAGTAGCCCCGCATGCTCTGACTTGAACGTCTGTTTCACCCGCCCCCAACTGCCGACGACGATGGCGAGTCCGAGACCGAGCAAACTGTTGCCGATGATCGAGCCGGTGATCGTGGCCTTGACCACGTGCAGGTTGCCCGTGCGCAGCACGATGATCGCGAGGATCAGTTCGGCCATGTTGCCGAAGGTGACGTTGAGCAAGCCGCCGATGACCGAGCCGGCGTGGTGCGCGATCTGTTCGGTCGCGCGCCGCATCCATTCGGCGAGCGGGATGATGGCGAGCGCGGCCGAGGCAAAGACGACGAGCGGCGGCGCGTGCAGGTAGTGCAGCGCGAGCGACACTGGAATGAGCAGCAACAGGTAGCCGAAGATCATGGTGCGGGCAAATATACACGATGGCCGTGACTTTTTGCGTAGCAGAATTGGCTTGGCCGGTTAAAACACAAAGGCCACGGAGGCGGCACAAAGGGCATAGGGAAAAGCGATCTCAGATTTCAAATCTGAGATTTGAGATCAAACAGCTCTGTGCCCGCTGTGCTGCAATTGATCTCGCACCGGTCAAACCCTGCATTAACGCCGGCAAATTTTCCTGTAACTTTTGTCGCGTCGGAGTGTTTTAGCTAGTGTAGCGCAGCTTATGGCAAGTGAAGATGAAGAGTTCACCATGCTGTTTCAGGATTTCTATCCGAGCCTGTGCCGATTTCTGGAGTGCCTGCTGGGAGTGGGGCGCACACACGTCGCGCAAGATTTGGCGCAAGAGAGTTTCCTGCAACTGCATCGCACCGCTTGGGGCATTGTGCCGCCGAGCGAAGCGCGCTTCTGGCTCTACCGCGTCGCGCGCAATCTCGCCAGCAACGAGTTTCGGCGTGGGCAGACACGCTATCGTCTGCTCGACAAAGTGGTGGCAGCCGTGCGCCCGCGCACGCGCACACCCGAAGAGCAATACGAGACGCAGGAGCGACAGGATTTGGTGCTAAGCATGCTCAAGATTTTGCCCGCAGACCAACGCACGGCCCTGCTGCTGCGCGAACAGGAAGAGTTGAGCTACAGAGAGATCGCGCACGTGCTGAACGTCTCGGAGAACAAGGTGAAGACGGACATCCACCGCGCACGCACGACGTTGCGCGAGCGTTGGGCGCGGCGCACGCAGGCGGCCGGCGCGCACTGATTGGCAGACAAGGGGCGAGACGAGTTTTATGAGTTGCGAACTGAGCGAAAAAGTTTCTCTGTTGATTGACGGCGAACTGCCGGCAAGCGAGACGCGCATGGTCGAGCAACACGTGGCGGCTTGTGGCGCGTGTCAACAAATGCGCGCGGACTTCCTCGGGCTGCGGCAGCAGATCAGCGCATACCCGTTTGCGCTCGACCCGCACGCGCAACGTCGCGCGCTCGCGCAAATCTTGGGGCAGCGCGGCGCAACGAGTGGCGCGCAGAGTTGGCGCGAACGTCTGCTTGGTTCGTTCGCCCCGCCGCGCTTCAATCCCGCGTTCGCGGCTGTCGTTGCGTTGCTCGTCGTGGCCTGCGTCGTCGGCCTCGTGGCCTATCGCAACGCCCGGCGCAACGCTGCGGTCGCCCTCAACGCGCCGACGAACAGTAATCAGAGCAGGGAAGCGCAAAGCAACTCTGCGCCTGAATCATCGTCTAACCTCAACCCACGCGAAGAAATTGCTCATAAGGAGAACACTGAGCCGGGCGCGAAGGGCGTTGACGTGCGCGGTGATCAACCATCGGCCACTGCTAACAACGGCGTGCGTGTGCCGGTTAACAAGCGACATGTGCCGGCCGTTACTCAGCCATCGCAGAGCGCGAGCAATAGATTGCCGCGCGTGCGTCGTGCGCCGGTGCGTCTGCCGCAGTTGGAGACGAGCGCGCCGGATTTTGTTAACGCCAACGCCGACGTGGCAACCGTCGCGCTCGTTCGTTCGGCCGATGCGGAGACTTTGACCGCGCGCCACGTTGAACAGGCCGAACTGTTGCTGCGCACATTCCGCAACGCGCGGGTGGCAACTGCGGGCGGTGCGGCCGGCGACCTGAGCTATGAGAGGCGGCGGGCGCAACAGTTGCTCTATCAGAATATCGTGCTGCGCCGCGAAGCCGTCAGCACTGGCAACGTGCAGGTGGCGACGCTGCTCGACAGTCTTGAGCCGATCCTGCTCGACATCGCCAACATGCCCGCCAATGTCAACGCGGCAGACATAAGCGCGATCAGAGAGCGTGTGCAGCGCAAGAATCTCGTCGCGCTCTTACAGGTTAACTCGACGGCGCTGGCCCGCGCTTACGAATGACAGGTTGCGGCGAAAGGCAAGCGCGCCTTGACTTCATAAATTTCATGCAGGGGTCAGATAAATCTAGCTCGAAACGGACGGAACTATTCATGACAAACATGACGCACTTACTAAATGGCGGCCGACACGGGGCGGTGCGCTACGGTCTCGCCGGCCTGCTCATGCTCGCCATCGGCTTGGCCGGTCTCATCGCGACACGGCCCGCCTACGGGCACGATCAAGACATACAGAAGCTCAATCGCTTCGTGCAGACCTCGACAAAGGACACACCCGCGATGCAGTTGTTTCGCGCGGGGCGCGATCTGATCGAGGTGGAGAACTGGCCTAAGGCGGCCGAGAAGTTCAGCGCCTTCGTCTCGGCTTACGCCAACGATAAGGACATGGATGCCGCGCTCTACTGGCTTGCCTATTCGCTGAAGAAGCAGCAGCAGCCGCGCGAAGCGGCCCGCCAACTGGCGCGTCTGATGAAGGACTATCCGCGCTCAAGCTGGCGCGGTGAGGCGGAAGCGATGTTGACCGAACTTGCGCCGCAACTCGGCAATCAAGACGCCGTCAACGACGCGCTCAAGAAAGACAACGAGGAGTTGAAGATCATCGCGCTGCAAAGTCTGTTTGAGGCGGACGAAGAGCGCGCGGCCGCATTCGTCGGCGAGTTGCTGAAACCAAACTCGAACGCGAGTCCCACGTTGAAGGCGGCGGCTGTCTCTCTGCTCGGCTCGCATGGGGGCGCGCGGGCCGTGCCCGTACTGCTCGACATCGCGCGCAATCAACCTGATCTGAAATTGCGTCTGACGGCCATCAAGCGGCTCGGCGAACAGAACAGCGACACCCTCGCCGACGACCTCGCGCGGCTCTACGACGCGGAGCGCACGCCGGAGGTCAAGACGCAAATCCTGCGCGCCTTCTCCGAGATGCACAACCCGCGCGCAGAGGCCAAGCTGATCGAAGTGGCGCGTAGCGGCGAGTCATTAAGTATGCGCCAACTCGCGATCCGCTATCTCGGCGAGCATGATGGCACAGCTTCGCTCGACGAATTGATCCGCATCTTCGACGCCGACCGCACGCCTGAAATACGCGCGCAGATTTTGCGCGCCCTCTCCGAGCGCGACGACCCACGCGCGCACGCCAAGCTGCTCGACATCGCGCGCCACGGCGACACATCGGAGTTGCGCATGACCGCCATCCGTCGGCTCAGCGACCGGGGCGCGTCTTCGGTTGACGATCTGTTGCAACTCTACGCGGGCCAAGACAGCGCCGACATTAAACAAAGCTTGCTGCGCGCTTACTCTGAAATAGACGACGCCCGTGCCCGCGCCAAACTCGCGGAGATCGCGCGTGGCAGCGACACGCTCGAACTGCGGCTCTACGCGATCCGCCGGCTCGGCGAGCACAACGACGCGCAGACGATCACTGAACTGACAGTCATGTATGACGCGGAGCGCGATCCGCAAGTGCGCGCCACGCTCATCCACGCCTTCGGCGATTCGCATGAGAAGAGCGCGATCCGCAAGCTGATCGCTATCGCGCGTAGCGACTCGTCCGTCGAGTTGCGCAAGCTGGCCGTGCGCCAACTCGGCGAGAGCAAAGACCCGGAAGCGTTGAAGTTTCTGGAAGACTTGTTGAAGTAAACAGCGGCAACCTGCTGGCTGGCGAGCAGACAGTTATGCCGCGTGAGCGGCAGATGAATTTAGCCGTGCGGTTCAACGCACGGGCAACCGAGCAGATGATGCCGCGTCGCGTCAGCGACGATTGAAGTCAGTCGTCGCTGACGGGACGCGGGGCGCGGGCTACGTGTGCCCGGCGTTGAAACGCCGGGCTAAAGTCAGACCGCTGCGCACGCGGCGCAGATTATCAAGCATTGCTTTTGATCATTCTCCGCCCTCTGACCACAGCAAACGAAAAGGACGTACATCATGCGACAAGCAAATTTACTCCATACATTCATACTGACCATCGCGCTCACCGCGACGGCATGCGCGCACGGCGAGCATGGGGCGACAGCGACCGTCGAGGCGGCCACGACAAACGTACCCGCAGAGGTCGAACAGGCGCAGTCGGCCGCCGCGACGATCCAGAGTTTTACAGTAGTGGAAGGCGCGGACTTGAATGCGCGTCTGGCGGCGGCGAGCCAGCGTGCGCGCAGTGCGCGGACACCTTACTGGTCGGCTTATGCGTTCGACGTGCGCCCCGGCGTCGCCGTCGATCCGACCATACACGAGTTCCACGGCTCGATGAACACCATCGGCGACACGTCGGTCTTCATGGGCACGACCGCGAGCGGCATGACCGTCGAGACGCGCAACCTCGCCGTCTTCCTCTTGCGCGATCCCGCGAGTAATCAGATCACGCGCATGGAGGTTTACAATCTTGAGCGCAAGCGCGAGTACGGCGGCTATCCCGTCTATTGGCTCGGCCGCGCGAACAACGAAGAGAGCATCAACTATCTGCGCGGCTTGGCCGAGGCCGCGCCGATGAATCTGTTGAGCGAGCGCGCCGTGCTGGCGCTCGCCTTGCACGACGATGCGCGGGTCGGCGCGCTGCTCAAGAGTTTCATCCGCACGTCGCAGAATCAACGCATACGCTCTTCGTCCGTCTACTGGCTCGGGCAAGTCGGCGGCGAAGGGACGTTTCTCGCAGACCTTGTGCGCAGCGACGCGGAAGACCGCAAGCTGCGCCAGCAAGCCGCGCACGCCATTGGCGAGAGCCGTGACCGCGCTGCGCTCGCTACTCTGCAAAGTCTCTATGACACGGTGACCGAGCGCGAAGTGCGGCGCAGCATCGTGCATGCGGCGGGCGAGAACAGTGACCGCGATGCCGCGCTCGCCTTCGTGCTGAAGGTGGCGAAGAGCGATACGGACGCGGAAGCGCGGCGCACGGCCGTGCATCTTCTCGGCGAGTTCGAGCGCGACGGGGTGGTTGACGAGTTGATGAAGATTTACGCGAGCGACGCGAACGCGGACGTAAAGCGCGCCGTCTTGCACGCGCTGGCCGAAAACAAAAGCCCGCGGGCGCAAACGCGTTTGTTGGAGATCGCGCGCAGCGACGCCAACCCGGAACTGCGTCGGCATGCGATCCACATGCTCGGCGAGCGCGGCGAAGCGGTCATCGAAGACTTGATCAAACTCTACGACACCGAAAGCAACGCCGACGTGCGGCGCACGGCCCTGCAAGCGCTCGCGGAGATAAAGAGCCAGCGCGTCGAGGACAAAATATTCGACATCGCGCGCAACGAAGCGAGCACGGACTTGCGCCGCAAGGCCATCAACCTGCTTGGCGAACGCGCAGGTAAACGCGCGCTCGATTTTCTGAGCGCGACGGCCCAGAGCAGCGACGGCAACACGGAAGTGCAGATGCAAGCCGTGCGCGCCATCAGCGAACGGCCGGCTGATGAGGCCGTGCCGCTGCTCATCAAGATCGCGCGCACGCACGCGAACCAGCAGGTGCGTAAGCAAGCGATCCGTGCGCTCGGCGAGTCGGGCGACCCGCGCGCCATCGAGTTCTTCCACGAAGTGCTGACC